>JBIKQY010000242.1:0-4568 GCA_044349465.1 Limnohabitans sp.
CCGTCCGAAGCCACGGACAAAGGCCAAATCCACACCGACGTGTTGCAAAACATCCCGGTCACGCTCTCCATTGAAGTGGGCCGCGCCCAAATCAAGATCCGTGACCTCATGCGCCTGACCCAAGGCAGCGTGGTCGAACTCGACCGCATCGCAGGCGAACCCCTGGACCTGCTGGTCAACAACACCGTGGTCGCACAAGGCGAAGTCGTGCTCGTCAACGACCGCTACGGCATCCGCCTGACCCGCGTGGTGCCTGCCTCCGAGCGGCTGGACAACCTGTAAAGCTCAGCCATGAACACCGGGTGGACTTTCTCTGATTGGTTGCAGTACCTGCTCAGCTTCGCGCTGGTGATCGCCTTGCTGCTGGCCGTACTCTGGGGACTGCGAAAAATGCAAAACGGCAACAGTTTTCTGCGCAAAAACACCCAACGCTTGCAAACCATTGAAAGCCTGTCCATTGGCCCGAGACAAAAAATCGTCCTTATCCAGGTCGACGGCCAAGACGTGCTGGTCGGCGTCACGGCCCACCAAATGACTGCCTTGTCCCCCTGGCCCGTGAACGCCTCGGCGACTGAGCCTTCGCCTGCACTTGCCGAACCCAAAGAAACCCACACGTCATGAAGCGCCACCTCGCCCTTGGGCTGATCTTTGCCCTCGTCCTGAGCCTCTTGCCCATGTTGGCGCAAGCCGCTCCTGACATGCCCGCCATCACCGCCACCAACACGGCCAAGGGCACCCAGTACAGCCTGACCCTGCAACTGCTGGCGCTGATGACCACGCTGTCGGTGCTGCCCTCGCTCTTGCTCATGATGACCGCCTTCGTGCGCATCGTGATCGTCATGTCGCTGCTGCGCCAGGCCCTGGGCACCGGCCAGACCCCACCCAACATGGTCATCGTCGGCCTGTCGCTGTTCCTCACGCTGTTTGTCATGACCCCGGTGCTCACCGAGGTCTACCAAAACGCCCTGCTGCCCTACATGAACCAAGGGCTGAGCTTTGACAAAGCCCTGGCCGCCGCTGAAAAACCCATCCGCGCCTTCATGCTCTTGCAAACCCGCGAAGACGACATCGCCATGTTCATGGACATCGCGCGCAACACCAACTACACCAGCCCGCAAGACGTGCCCTTCACCACCTTGGTGCCCGCCTTCCTGACTTCCGAGCTCAAAAGCGCCTTCACCATCGGCTTTCTGATCTACATCCCCTTTGTTGTCATCGACCTCATCGTCGCCAGCGTGCTCATGTCCATGGGCATGATGATGCTCTCGCCCATGATGATCTCCATGCCCTTCAAACTCATGCTGTTCGTGTTGGTCGACGGCTGGAGCCTGATCATGGGCTCGCTCGCTGGCAGCTTTGCCATGCCCTAAAGGAGCCATACCATGGACACCGCCACCGTCATCGACCTGGGCCGTCAAGCCCTGTGGACCATTGCCCTGGTCAGCGCCCCCCTGTTGCTGGTGGCGCTGGCCGTGGGTCTGGTCATCGGCATCATCCAAGCCGCCACCTCCATCAACGAAATGACACTCAGCTTCATCCCCAAGCTGATCGCCATGGCCGTGGCCCTGTTGCTGTTTGGCAGCTGGATGCTCGTCACCCTGATCGACTTCACGCGCAGCATCTTCGAGCGCATCCCGACCCTGTTCGTCTGAACCACCCGCAGGTCACCCCATGAACTTCCTGGCCGCCGATGTCGTTGAAAGGTTTTACACCTTTCTATGGCCCATGCTGCGCATCTCGGCCCTCATGATCACCGCGCCCATCTTCTCGCTCAGCGCCTTCAACACCCGCATGCGCATCCTGGTGGCCTTGGTGCTCACCTGGCTGGTCTACCCGCTGCACAACTGGCCCGTGATCGACCCCACCAGCGCACAAGGCCTGATCGAAGTCTTCAACCAAATCATGATCGGTGCCACCATGGGGCTGATCCTGCAAGTCGTGGTCGCCGCTGTCGTTGTGGCCGGCCAAAGCATCGCCGCCGCCATGGGCTTGTCCATGGCCAACATGATCGACCCCAACATGGGCAACGTGCCCGTCATCTCGCAGCTGCTCATCGTCATGTCCACCCTCATCTTTGTGGGCTTTGGGGGCCATGCCATCTTGCTGGGTTTGATCCTTGAATCCTTCAACAGCCTGCCGATTGGCGCCAACATCCTCAACCAAGCCATCTACGGCCGCGTGCTGCAGTGGAGCTCCATGATTTTTCTCGGGGCCGTCCTCATGGCCCTGCCCGTCATGGTCGCGCTGCTCTTCATCAACATCGGCCTGGGCGTGGTCACCCGCGCTGCACCCAGCCTCAACATCTTCGCTGTCGGCTTTCCCGCCATGATCATGGCCGGCTTCATCATCCTGATCTTCTCGCTGGAGAGCATTGGCGGGCGCATTGAATGGCTTTGGATACAAGGCTTTTCGCTGCTTCGCGACGTCATAGGAGCGCCCCGTGTCTGAAAGCGCACAAGACAAAACCGAAGACCCGACGGCGCAAAAGCTCAAAAAAGCGCGCGACGATGGCCAAGTTGCCCGCTCCATGGAACTGCCTGCGGCCGTCATCGTCATCGGCTCTTTTGCCGTGCTCATGGCCACAGGCAGCTGGCTCATCAGTCGGCTGTCCACCGTGTTTGCGCAAGGCTTCGTGTTCGACCGCCAACTGATCGAAAAACCCCTGCTCCTGCCCGCCCACTTTGGCGAGCACATGCTCGCTGCCTTCGTGCTCGTGCTGCCCATCGTCCTCTTCACCATGGTGGCCGCCATCGTCGCCTCGGGCGTCACCGGCGGCTACCTGTTCTCCCTCGGTGCCGTCATGCCCAAGGGCTCCAAGCTCGACCCCATCAGCGGTCTCAAACGCATCTTTGGCACCCACGCCCTGGTCGAACTGGGCAAAGCCGTCCTCAAATTCGTGATCGTCGCAGGCGTGCTGTGGTGGTCACTCATGGTCAACATGGACTCGCTCATCAAAATTGGCCAAATGGGGCTGGAGCCCGCCCTGAGCGCGGCAGGCAAGATGATCCTGCAATCGGGCCTGTGGGTGGCCCTGAGCCTGGCCCTCATTGCCATGATCGACGTGCCTTGGCAAAAACACAGCTTCACCAAACGCATGCGCATGACCAAGCAAGAGGTCAAAGACGAATACAAGCAAATGGAAGGCAGCCCCGAAGTCAAGGCTCAAATCCGCAGGCGTCAACGCGAAATGGCCAACTCGCGCATGATGGACCGCATCAAAGACGCCGACGTCGTCATCACCAACCCCGAACACTTCGCCGTCGCCCTCGAATACGACCCCACCGGAGACGGCGCGCCCATCATGGTGGCCAAAGGCTCCGACCACATGGCCGCCCTCATTCGGGCCGAAGCCAAAAACCACGGCATCCACATCTTTGAAGCGCCGCCGCTGGCTCGCGCCATCTACTTCACCACCGAAGTCGAACAGCAAGTGCCCGAAGACCTCTACCACGCCGTGGCCCAAGTCATCGCCTACGTCTTCAGCCTCGAAGCGGCCTCACCCATGAACCCGCCTCGCCCCAAGCCCCAAGTGAAAGTGCCCCCCAGCATGCAATTCAGTTCTGACGGCAAGAAAGCGCAAGCCCAAGGAGCCACCGCATGAACATCCCGATCCCCGCCACCGTGCACACCCTGAACGACTTCGTTTTCCGCTCGGCCGACCGCATGCGCATTGCTGGCTGCGCCAATGCCGTGGCCCGCGAAGGCCTGAGCGTGGCCTTGTTTTGCGAATACGAAGCCCTGCTTGACCACTACATGAACTTGATGCTTGCGCAACTGCGTCAACAAGCTCCGGAGCACAGCATCGAGGTCTACTTCCCTGCCAATACCGACTCACTTTTGGCCCGCTTCAACGAAGCGCTGGCCCAGCAATCGGTACAACAAGCCACCCGAGCGCCCACGGTCACCGAAGGCGCGCAAATCTGGATCGTGCACGATGCCCACACCTTGCCCGAAGCAGAAGTCCAATTGCTGGCCCGTCTGATTCAAAATTTCCCCGGCGCCAACATCCGCGCCATCTTGCTCATGTCAGGCCCCAAAAGGCAAAACATCACCTTGACCTCGTTTGGTCGCAAGCTGCTGCGCTGGGACATCGAAGCGCCCAATTCAGAACAAGTCCAGGCTGCCTTGGAACTGGCCAGCAGCGAAGGCCGCAGCGGCCCCCTCATTCACATGCTCAAACGCATGGACCACCCTGCGGTGTCGGACTCCTTGGATGTCAACGCCCTGGTTGCCAGTTCGGCGTCAGAGCCCGAGGACTCCCCGCAGTCCGGCACCAGCTTCAAACAAAAAATCCTGGGCTGGCAGCAGCACGGTCAAGCCAAGCTGCAAAGCCTGTCGGGGCTGGCCCAATCCAAGCCAGCACGCGCCTGGGTCAAACAGCCCAAAACGCTGGCATTGCTCCTGATCCCGGCGCTCACGCTCTCCATCATCCTCATGTTGTGGTTACAACCAGAATCCTTTGGTGTAAAAATACCTTCGACCAGGCTGGTGAAAAATCAGGACACAACGCAACCCATCGGCGGCGGGCGGGGGGGGGGGGGGGGGGGGGGGGGGGGGGGGGGGGGGGC
>JBIKQY010000028.1:0-14841 GCA_044349465.1 Limnohabitans sp.
CAGCCACTCCTGTCGTTCCTGCCACGCCTGTCGCTGACAGCACCCCCGTCTCGCCCCCCGGTCCAAGCGCCGCCCCCCAGCCCGCACCCAGCCCAACCAGCCAGCCCAGCCCTGCCACCACAGGGACCAGTCCACAGCCTGCAATCAACGCCACTGACATTCTTCAAACGCAAACCTGGATCAAGGGCCTGGATCCCCAAAGCTTTTTGCTGCAATACGGCACCGCCAAAACCTACGACAAAGCACTCGATCTCCTGAAAGGCCTGTCCGACATCAAAAACACCGCCATCGTCGAGGCCTACCACGCGGGCGACAGCGTGGCGCACTTTGTCATCGTCTCCGGCCCCTATGCCCAGGTCAATGACAGCCTCGTGGCCGCCCGCAAACCCGGCATCCCCAACGGCAGTTGGGTCAGGCCCACGCGCAGCCTGCAAACCCAAATCAAAACCGCCTTGCCCAAACAGGACACCCCGCGATGAAACCCAACACCCTCATTCGCAGCGACAAACCCCACGCCGTCAACATGCCTGCGGGCTCCAACGTGGCCGCTCGCAAAAGCACCCCAAAATTCAAACCCTCGGAAACCACCGACGACAGCCCCACCAACCTTCAAAAGGTGATGCCCGTCAAAACCCCAAAAATCAAGCGCATCGACCCCCCCCCTGCGCCTGCCAAAACCGTGCGGGCCAAAGCCGCCAAGAGCCTGCCCCTGGAATCTCCGAGCAAACCCGTCAAACCCCAAACCGCATCCGGCAAAACGGCCAGGCCCAAACCCAAATTACGCACCGCCCTGCCCTCTGGCAGCGCCAAAGCGCAAGCCCAACAAGCAGCCCCCACACCGACCGAACCCATCTGGGAACAAGACAACCCCGTCAAAACCCGCATCGATCAACTCAGAGCCCGTAACGCCCAATTGGCAGAACAACTCCAGCGACTCCCGCAGATGCCCACAGCCCGAGGAAAACGACCATGAGCGACAAAGACTTCACCCCCACCGAACCCATCCTCGTGGATGCCCCTGGCAGCGAGGACAGCACAGCCCAAGCCCCCCGCAGCGTCATCGACACGGCCCCAGCCACTGCGACAGTCCCAAGCCCAGCCACAGCCTCAAACCCAGCCACGGCCAACCACGCAGCGGCATCGCCCCCCGAGTCGCGCCCGCACCAAGGCCTCACCGTCGATGAACGCGCCTACCGGCAATACCAATCACTGGCCCAAGTCGTCCTCGACTCGGCTGACATTGCCAGCAAGTCCGCTGAATCCGCCGCGGCCGCCAGCAGAAACATGCACAAGGCCACCACCGAATTCAAAGACTTGACCGAAGTCGGCCACAAAAAGGCCCTGATTCTGCTGGGCGCCACAGGCGGCCTGATGGTGATTTGTCTCATCTTCTTTTTGGTCATGGGCGTGCGCATGAACAGCCGCATCAACCAGCTCGACACCATGATGCTGGCCGTGGGCAAACGCGTGGTCGACCTCAACGTCGGCCTCGAATCACTCGACGTCATCAACCGCAGCATCGAAAGCCTGACAGCGCAACAAGTCGAACAAGCCAAAACCCAAGGCCAGATCGAAACACGCATCAGCGATGCCCTTAAAAAATCCGAAACCATGGTCCAGACCGTGCCTGGCGAAACCGCCAAACAAGTCGCCGCCACCAGCGACAACCTCCTCAAACAAGTCCAAGCCATCAATGGCCGCCTGCAAAGCCAAGCCGGTGCCGTGCAATCGCTGGGCAATGAAGTCAAAGCACTCAAAGGTGCGGTCGGTAACGTCGACAAACTCAACAGCGACGTCCAAGCCCTGGTGACCCTGCAAAAAGAACGCTACCTCGAAACCCTGCAGAAAAACAACGCCAACGCCAACGCCAACACCAACCGCCCCGTGCAATTCCCACGCAGCAACCCTGCGGCGAGCCCAAGCGGGCCCAACTCAAGCGCCACTGCTGGCGCACCACCCCCTGCAACGCGCTGACCCACCGAAACAGCACCAACGGTCAAGCTCAAAGCTTGGCCGTCTTGACCGTCACGCATCTCACCGAGATATCGATCAAGCTGTCGATACGGGTCAACCCGTTGCTGTCGGCATTTATTCGATGCACATGGCGATGTAGGTGAGCACAAAAACGCCATTGGGGGGGATTTTTCGCCAGTAGCCCATGTCTTTGACCTCGGCAACTTTTTCGCCTGTCATTTTGGGGCCCGCAAAACTGGTCATTTGCCCGAGTCGGTGCATCTTGTAGGTGCAGTCGTACTCGTTCAGGTAACGCCTGGAGCGCACGCCTTCGACGTCGGGCGTTTTGAGGTCCTGCATTTCCCAGACCCGGCGAATGTTGTCATCGCGCTCGATGCTGTTGCGGTTCACGTACAGCGTCACTTCCGGGGTTTCACCGATGCGGGTCCAGGCCCATGCCGTCGCAGGGCCCAAGGCGCCCGCCAAGCCTGCACAGCACAAGCTCCAGCGCACCAGCACACGCATTGATAAGGCTCGCATCGTCATGTTTGTTCTCAAAAATAAGTTCCCGCAAGGGTGATGGCTCGACCGCCAGTGCCCAATTTGAAGCGCGAGATGCCGGGCAAATCGTGGGTGTTGACGCCCCCCAGATCGAGCACCTCAATGCCTTGGCCCTGCAAGTAGGCCATGGCCTGCCAGAGCAATGCGTTGTGGGCATTGAGCTGTCGGCCTTCGTCGTCCGCCCATCCCATATGGTAACTGGCGACACGGCCATGGATCAAAAAGAGCATGCCGCCCACGGTGTTCTTGCCCAGCTCGGCATAGGCCACCACATAGGCTTGCCGAGGGTCGGCCGCTGCGGCGATGTAGGCCTGCACAAAGTCAGTGGGCAGGCCGTGGAATTTTTTCGCCTCCCGCTGGGCCAACTCCTGGCCCAGCAGCCACTGGCAGCGCTTGAAACTTGGCTGCACATGGACCCGGAGCTTGGCATTGGAGAGCACCTTGTTCAAGCGGTTGCGCCACTTGCCCTCGAGCTGGGCTTGCAAGGTGGACAGCGGGTTTGTCAAATCGAGCAGCACGGTGGCGTAACCGGTCATCACGCGTGACATGCCCCGGGTTTCAGCGGGATCGAGCTGTTCGTGGGTGCAGTCGGGCGAAAACAAGGGAACTTTGAAGCGGGGCAACGGGATCGATTGGCGCAAGCGCTTGTAGACGGCCGCGCGTTGGGCAGCGCTGAGTTCGGGCAGGAAGATCGGGCCCCGTGTGCACGAGGCCAAAGAGATGTAGCCCAGCATGCGTTTGCACATGAATTGGGCAATGGCCACCAGCTGGCCGTTTTCCCAGACCATGGCACGGCGCATGTTCACGCCCAATGAAGTCAGGGCTTCACCGTAAGCCCATGCCTGCTGCAAAGCACCCTGCTGGGTTGAATGAAATTCTTCCCAATCGGCCTGCGGTAATTGCTCCCATTTCACATCCATATCGTCATAATAGATAAATTTTTCAAATTCGACTCAAGATAACGTATTTGTGTCCGATGAATACAGGTGTCATCAGAAAAAATGAAAGCGTCATCGCCAAAAGACCACACCATCCTGGGCCATGACATCCCGAAAGCCAAGCTGACGCCTTCGGGGTGGGTTTGGGGAGCGGTTTATTTGGGTTTGCCTGTCATCTTGCTGGGCAATTTGATGGACTTTTTTTTCCAATGGACACTGGGTTGGTGCATCGGTATCTGGTGCATTGTCTAGCTTTAAAGGGCCTCCATGTTTTTCTTTATCGGTTTAGCGGTTGTTTTTGGTGCGGTGTTTGGCGGTTACGTCATCGCGGGCGGCAAGATGGCGCCCATCATCAAGGCTGCGCCTTTCGAATTTTTGATCATCGGTGGCTCGGCCATTGGGGCTTCTTTGATTGCCAACAGTTTCCCCGTCTTCAAGGCAGCCATGGGCGGCATTGGCAAGTGCATCAAGGGACCGAGTTTTCACCAAGCCGACTACCTGGCTTTGATGCTGCTGGTGGGCAAGCTGCAAACCGTGATGAAAAAAGAAGGCGTGGTGGCGCTCGAATCGCACGTCGAGAACCCAGACTCGAGCCCGATTTTTGGTGAATTCCCCAAACTGGCCAAAGACCATTCCATCGTGCAGATGATTTGTGATCCTTTGCGCCTGATGGTGATCTCGCAGGGCAACCTGGACGCCGATGCCTTGGACGATTTGATGAAGAAGGCCATCAAGGTGCACCACCATGAGGCCTTGCTGGCCCCTGGCGCATTGGCTGGCATTGCGGGTGGTTTGCCCGCGCTGGGTATCGTGGCCTGCGTGCTGGGTGTGGTGAAGACCATGGGCGCGATTGACCAACCCCCGCCTGTGCTGGGTGCGCTGATCGGCTCCGCGCTGGTGGGTACGCTGATGGGCGTGTTTTTGGCCTACGGTATGTTTGAGCCCTTCTCCGGCCGCCTGACACAAATCATCAACGAAGACGCGCAAGCCTTTGATGTGATTCGCGAGATGATCGTGTGCAACCTCAAGGGTCACCCGCAACCGCTGGTGATCGAGTCGGCGCGAGCCTGTATTTCCCATCACAACCAACCGAGCTTCTCCGAAGTCTTTGACGGCATGCGAGGATCCTGATGGCCGAAGCAGACAAAGCAGCGCCCGGAACGCCCGAGGAAGTGGCGGCCGCCGAGGCCGCTGCAGCCGCCGCTGCAGCGGAGGCGATGCGCCCCATCATTCGCAAGATCATCGTCGAAGATGGTCATGCGGGCGCGCACGGTGGTGCCTGGAAAATCGCTCTGGCCGACATGATGACGGCCATGATGGCTTTCTTCTTGTTGATGTGGCTGTTGGGTGCCAGCACCGAGGACAAGCGCAAAAGTGTGGCCGACTATTTCAGGCCCGCCTCCCACAGCCAGATCGTGTTTGGCGAGATGGCCGGCTCCAATGGTTTGTTCGGTGGCAAGTCCATCATCGACACCGATGGTTTTCCTTTCACCGCCAAGCAAACGGCCATGCTGGAGCGTTTGACGCCGCAGGCCCAAGGGGGCCCGGGCGAAAGCTTTGGTTCGTCCAAGGAAGAGAACAACAAGGATGGCCCCTCTGACCAGGACCCCGGCAAAACCACGGGTTCGGGATCTCCTGGCGAGGGCGGCGGCAGCGGATCGCCAGGCCAGAAGCAGGACAAGGAAAATTTCGACAAGATCGAAAAAGAGATCAAACAGAAATTGTCTGAAAGCAAGCAATTTGACAATATCAAGGATCAGGTCAGCATCACACGCGACAAGGATGGCCTGCGCATTGAAGTGATCGACAAGGCAGACTTTGCCATGTACAGCTCTGGCGGCGCGGTAATGGGCGGCAAAGCCGCCGCCTTGATGGCCGAGGTGACCAAAACGCTCAAACCGCTGCCGAACAAATTGTCCATTCGTGGGCATACCGACAGCATGGGTTTCGCACCCGACAGCATGCGCAACAATTGGACCTTGTCGACCGAGCGGGCCGATGCCACGCGTCAGTTCATGCAATCGCAGGGCATCAGCGCCAATCGGTTCTCGCGCATCGAGGGGGTTGCAGACACCAACCCCAACGTGCCGGGCAATCCTGCAGACCCGCGCAACCGCCGTGTCAGCATCACCGTACTCAATCAATGAAAAGGTGTGAACTGCGGCTCAATTGCACGTTACGATGACGACTGATCGCCTTGGTTCATACCCACACCCTCTTGAGGTTCTCCCATGTTGAAAAATACGGCAATCGGTATCGCCATTGGTCTTTTGATCATGGGTGGCATCTGGGGGCTTGTGCACCTGATGGATGACAAGCGCCCCGAGCCCGACCTGGTGACCGAAAGCATGCCCGGTGCCAACAAGGGCGTGATGGATCTGATTTGTGAATTGGAGTTGGACCTGGACGGTCAGCTGGCTCTGGGCATCAAGGAAAACGAGCCTTCCAGGATCACCATGGCACAGATCGATTTTGATAAAAATTCAGGCTGGTACCAGGGCAGGATTGCCATCTCTGAAAGCCGTGCAGGCACCCTCAACCTGATGGGTACCCGAATGAAAATTTACCGCCCGGCCATGTTTCAGCGCTTTGGCGTGATGATCACGGGTGAGGAATTTGTGGTGGACCGCAAAACAGGCAGTTTTGTGCAGTCCCTGACCCTGAAAGATGGCCGCACTGTCAAATTGATCAAGGGCACTTGCGCCAAAGTGATCAAGCCACCTTTCTGATCAGGCTCGTTTTTTTTGTCATTCCGGACTTGATCCGGAATCCATGTTTGCCAAATGAGATGGATCCCGGGTCTGAGCACGGGATGACAAGCTGGTTTTTTTGCCAAGGCTGACCAACCCAGTTCAATCACAGCGGCCCTCAGGCCACCCCACGCAGTTCGTATTTGTTGATCTTTTCAATGAGTGTGGTTCTTTGCAGCTGCAACAATTTGGCTGTTTGAGACACATTGCCTTGCGTGCGGCTGAGCGCTTGCTCGATAAGGTTGCGCTCGATGTCGATCAGGTGCTGCTTGAGCGAGATGCCGTCTGGCGGCAGGGTTTGGATGCCTTGGGCCAGCAAAATGACTTCTTCCACTGAGCTCATTTCGTCATTGGAGGCGGAAAGGGGCATGGGCGCAAACGCGGGCCGAGGCGCGGTGGCCATGGCAGAGGCGTTGTCGCTGCTGGCAAACAAGTGGCTCAGCGGATCGCTGTCACCCCAAGGGCTGTCGGTGGCGGCAGCGGCCGCCGGGGTCCAGCTTGGCTCGTCCGTGGCGACGGGCGCTTGTGGGGTTGTGGCGGGGCTGAACAGGGTTTGCTGCAGGGCCGGCGTGGGCATTTGGCCTAGGCGTTGGGCCTGCAATGCGGCCATGCCCGAGGGCATCATGCAGGCTGGCACGGTGTGCACCTGCAGGGTTTGCGAGGGGAACAGGGTGGAAAAACGGTCAACCAGGTTGGACAGCTCGCGCACATTGCCTGGCCAAGCGTAGGCCTGCAGCAGTTGAAGCATGTCGGGCGCGAATTTCAGGGGGCGGTTGCCAGGCAGGGTGTGCTTATCGGCATAGAACTGCAGCAGGGCTGCGATGTCGTCGGGCCGCTCGCGTAAGGCGGTGGTGGTGATGGGCAAGACGTTGATGCGGTAGTACAAGTCTTCACGAAAGCGCCCGGCTGCGACTTCGGCTTCGAGGTTTTTATGGGTGGCCGCGACCACGCGCACATCCACTGGCACTTCGCGCGAGGCCCCCACGGGCAGGATGCAGCGCTCTTGCAACACGCGCAGCAACTTGACTTGCATGTCCATGGGCAGGTCGCCGATTTCATCCAGAAACAGGGTGCCACCGTGGGCCAGCTCGAAGCGGCCCAGCCGGTCGGCCACGGCACCGGTGAAGGTGCCTTTGCGGTGACCGAACAGCTCGCTTTCGATCAGCTCACGCGGAATGGCACCGCAGTTGATCGGCACAAAGGGGCCGCTGGCGCGCAGGCCTTGGGCATGCAGGGCTTGCGCCACCAGCTCTTTGCCGGTGCCGCTTTCGCCGGTAACCAAGGCCGTGGATGAGGAAGCCGCCAAGGTTTGGATGAGTTCGCGCAGGAACTGTGTCGCTCGGCTTTGTCCAATGATTTGGGTTCTGGCGCTGGCTTTCATCTCAATCTGGTATCCCTTGGGGCCAAGTTGATTTCAGGGCTAGCCGATCAGGCAGGTAGCACAGAAGGATTCACTTGACAGTTGAAAATCTTTTGTCAATTTATACACTTACAAGTTTATAAATTGGCAAATGACATCTTAGCAAGTGTTTTTTGAAAATACAATTTTATCATCATATTTAATAAATTATTTGTGTATTTTGAAGTTCAGTCTGATGAAAGACGTGTCATCAAAGCAGGATTGGTCGTCCACAGCTCAAGACTTGGTCTTTGCTGTCGATGTATGCATCAAGTCACAACACATCCACGCGCCGCATTGGTCAGTGTGGGTGCCCGTTCATGGAGAAGCACAATGACCCGTATCCGATCACTGACTGCAGCACTGCTGACCACTATGGCCTTGGCCGGCTGCCAATCCGTGCCTTTGAACATCATGGGGCAGGACAAAACGGGGGCACCTGCGACGCCCGCTTCCATGATCACCCCCTTGGTGGAAAAGCGTGAAACCCTGGTGGCCACCGGCTACGCGGTGATCAGCGTGCAAAACCACAAGAACCCGGCCCAGCAACGTTTGCTGGCCATCCGCGCCTCCAAGCTTGACGCTTACCGCTCATTGACCGAGCAGGTGTACGGCCAGCAACTGGACGCCAGCACCACGGTGGCCGACATGACGGTGATGAGCGACACCTTCCGCGCCAAGGTCGAGGGCGTGATCTATGGGGCCACCATGGTCAGCATCACCCCGGTGGGTGAAGACACTTACGAAACCACCATGTCGCTGGACCAGTACGTGGTGCGCGATTTGCGCGCCTTGTACCTGGGTCAGATGGCTTCGCGCCGCCGCTGATCCAACCTCAGATTGGACAAACCCATGCTGGCCCTTGTGAACTTGCCCCGCCCTGCCCTGACCCGCTGCCCCGCTGGGCCAGGCCGCACATGGCTGCGCATCAGCTCCGCCGTGCTGGCCTGTGCGCTGGCCAGCACGGCCGCGGCACAAAGCCCAAGCCCCGCCGAGTTGGCGGCCAGGGCGCTGGCTTCGGCTCCAGTGCAGGCGCTCTTGAGTGCCCAGGCTCAGGCCCAGGCGGCCAAGGCAGCCCAGAACAACCCGCAAAAAGAATACGACGCGCAGTTGGCGGCCATCCGCCAAGCGATTTTGGATGCCACGCTGGACCGGCCCACACGGGTGGTCAGCACGGCTTGGGTGGACGACAAGGGGGCTTTGCATGAGAGCGCCCATTTCCATTCCGAGGCGCAGGTACGCGGTGTGCGGGTCTTGTCTTATGTGCAAGGCGATGAGCCCGTGACCCAGGTCAGTGCCGAAGTGCTGCCCTGGGGCTGGAAGCCAGTGGGGGCCGACCAAAGCTGCAAAGCCCCGCCGCGCCCCTGGCGTTTGCCTTTGGGCGTGCAGCTGGTGATGCCCGAGGGTTTCAGTGGCCCGCAGCTGTTTGCCAGCCAGACCTTGCTGGGCCTGGCGCAAGAGGCTTGGGGGCAGAACATGCAGGCCTCGCAGCGCTGGCGCACGCACAGCGTGGCGCAGGCCGCCCCGCAGTCGGACAACGCCTACATGCGCGCCCTGACGGGCCAGACCGAAGAGCGCAGCGGTTGGATGGCCGAAATCTCGCTGCAGCCGCACGCGCCAGCTGAGGCGCCCCCTTCGTGGACTGAGCGCGTGAGCCAGCGCCTGAACCTGAGCGAAAACGCCCCGCAGTGGCGCTGGACGCTGAGCGTGCGCTTGGGCCAAAAGCTCAGCCCGACTTCGCGCTTGGTGCCGCAGTGGCAAATTGAACAGATCGTCTCGATTGCGCCTCTGGCTCTGGCTCAAAGCCCCACGGCTTGGGCCCAGCAGATGCAAGGCCTGCTGCAAGAGCGCATGCGCCAATGGGTGGCCCAGCTGGACAAGCAGACCGAATGCGAGCCGGTCCAGTTCCATGTGCGTCGCCAAGGCACGCCTATGCTGCAATTGCAAGCTGGCTTTGACAGCGGCTTGCGCCCCGGTGACCGTGTGCTCTTGATGGACCCCGCCCATGTGCCCGCCCGCATGCTGGAGCCCGGCGTGGCCCAACACTTGGCTTTGGCTCAGGTGGTCAAGGTCGGACCGCACCGCACCGAGTTGCAACAACTGGCTGGCCCTGCCCTGGCCGCGCATGGCGCCTGGATGGCCCTGCCCTTGTGAGCACGTTCAACCCGAACCACAATACCTTCATGACTTCTGCCGCATTCACCCCCCGTCACTTGGCCACTTGGTTGCTGTGCAGTTGCGCTTTGAGCAGCTGGAGCTCGGCGGCCTGGTCGGCTGACACCGCTGCGGCCTTGGCGCTCAAGTCCCTGCTGGGGCCGCAAGCGGCATTTCAGCAAATGGGCGGTCTGCCGCCCACGCCTGCCCATTCAGCAGGCGCAGCTGTGCACACGAGCGCTTCGCCCACCCCGCCTGCACCCGCAGACTTGGCCATGTCCAGCGGCACGGTCACGGTGCAGCGCGGCGAAACGCTGGACCGCCTGATTCGCAGGGCTTTGCCCGATGTGCCATTGCACCCCGACTTTTTGCGCAAGGCCTTTGTGAGCCTGAACCCGCAGGTCTTCCCTTCGGGCTCGCCCAACCAGATGCGTGCAGGGGCCAGCTTGAAGGTGCCAAGCCTGCCCGCTTTGCGCCAAATGATGTTGACCCAATACCCGGGGGCAGCGCCTTTGCTGCAGGGCGCTCCATCGCAGACGGAACACAAGGCGGCGATCGATCCGAACGACCAGCGCCGCTGGGTGCGTTACCCCTGATCGCAGCGCAGGCCGCAGCATGATCACCGGGGCTGAAACCGCCCACCTCACCCCCAAAATTCCCACCATTTACCTGGAGGGTAAGTTGCCCCTGGTGGTCGAGCGCAACGCCGCCGAACTGGGCTTGCGCGACGGCCAGGTGATTCAATCCACCGTCGAAAACCGCCAAGACCGGGTCCGTCTGAACCTGCAAGACCCCGCGCAAGCAGGCCGTTTCATCGACTTGCCCAAGGACCTGCCCGCCGGGCTGCGCCTGGCCTCGGGTGACACGGCCTTGTTTCGGGTGCAGCTGCAAAGCGATGGCTCGATCTGGCTGCGCCCGCTGCAAGCCAACGGTGCGGCTGCACCTGCCGCCGCTGCACCTTTGGCGCAAATGCCCAACCGCATGCAGCAGCTGGGATTCAGACCCCCCGACATGAGCGCCCTGGCCTTGCTGCTGCGCCCTGGTGGACTGGACAGCCTGTTGCGAAGCCTGAACCCGGCGTCCCCCGAGCTGGCAGGGCTGCAACAGTGGCAACGCCTGCGCCCCAGCATGGCCCAATTGACCCCGGAAAAACTGCAGCAACTCATGCAGCGCAGCGGCTTGTCGACCGAGTCCCTGCTGGCCCAGGGACAAGGCAGTGGCCTGGTGGACCTGAAGTCGGGTCTGCGGCAGTTGCTGCGTCTGCTGCAAAGCACCAGCCACGAGGCAACGGGCCGTGTGCAAGATGCCATCGACGACATCGAGTCGCACCAGCTCACAGCGGCCGAGACGCTGACGGGTCGCGAGTGGGTGTTTTCCATGATGCTGCCTTTTGCGGACGCGGAACCCGTGGCCCTGCGCTTTGTGCGGGGCCGCAGCAAGCGTGGCGAAGAAAAAGCACCGCTGGTCATTCACCTGCACACGCGCAACCGCGATCTGGGCGAGGTGTGGTTGCAAACACGCATCAGCGGTGAAACCGAGGTCGACATGGTCATGTGGGCCTTGCGCGAAGACGTGGTGAACCGTGCCCGCGACCTGACGCCCAACCTGGCCGAAGAGTTGGACAGCGCGGGCCTGAACATGACCCGGCTGCAAATCATCCACGGCCCCGGCCCTTCCGAGCCCATGCCCTGGAACCCGCCCGAGACCGGCAGCTTGCTGGATGTGCAGACATGAAAGCCCCACTCAGGGAAGCGATTGCGCTGGAGTACGGCAAGCGCAAAACTCCCATCATCAGCGCCAAGGGTGAAGACGAGCTGGCCCAACGCATCATCGACGAAGCCCAGCGCCACGGCGTGTATGTCGCCGAAGACCCGCAACTGCTGGCCTTGCTCAGCCGCATCGACCTGGACAAGGAAATCCCCCCCGAGCTCTACACCGCCGTGGCCGTGATTTTGTCGTGGGTCTACTGGCTCAAGGGCATGCGCCCGGGCGACGAAAAAAGCCCGTAAGCCACCCCGCTTGGCTCACCACAGTCGGGCACATTCGGTTCAGAACCTAGGGTAAACACCAGACACCCCAACGCTATCTGGTGCGCACAATATCGTTATTAGCAATAACCTTATTGCATCCTCTGACCCCGACCTGCCAAGGACCTCTTTCGATGACTCAAGCCCCTCACCCGATCCTGGAACGTGCAGCCGCCAACGGCGTGGCCCTGGAGATGCAAGGCGCTGTGGCCGTGGTGCGCCTGTGCCGCCCAGCCAAGCGCAATGCGCTCAACGACGCCCTGATCGAAGCGCTGCGCGATGTGTTCCAGAACCTGCCCCCCGAAGCACGCTGCGCGGTGATTCACGGTGAGGGCAGCCACTTTTGCGCCGGGCTGGATTTGTCAGAGCTCAAAGAGCGCGACGCGGGCGAAGGCATTCACCACTCACGCGGCTGGCATGTGGCCCTGAACGCGGTGGAGCAAGGCCGGGTGCCGGTGGTGGCCGCACTGCACGGCGCGGTGGTGGGCGGCGGGCTGGAGCTGGCCAGTGCCTCACACATCCGCGTGGCCGACGAGAGCACTTTTTACGCCCTGCCCGAAGGCACACGCGGCATCTTTGTGGGCGGCGGCGGCTCGGTGCGCGTGCCCAAACTGATCGGCACGGCGCGCATGATCGACATGATGTTGACGGGCCGTGTGTACGACGCGCAAGAAGGTGAGCGCGTGGGCTTTGCCCAATATTTGGTGCCCACCGGCACGGCTTTGGCCAAGGCCATCGAGCTGGCCACCCGCATCGCCACCAACGCGCCCTTGACCAACTTTGCCCTCACCCACGCCATGCCGCGCATTGCCGAGCAACCGGCTGACCACGGCCTGTTCACCGAAGCCCTGATGGCCTCGATCGCCCAAGCCGCCCCCGAAGCCAAAGCCCGTGTGCGCGCCTTTCTTGAAGGCAAGGCGGCCAAAGTGCAAAAAAGCTGACCCGGAGACGCGCATGAACGCCCCCCAATTTCGCCCCCTCAAATTTGGCGTGACCCGCGTCAACGTGCGCGACGGCGCACCCGGCACACGCTACCTGCAAGCCGATCAGGCGCTGCAGGATTTTCCGGACCGCCTGACCGACCGGCTGCAGCACTGGGCAAAGGTCAAGCCCGAGCAGACTTTCATGGCGCGCCGCGTGAAAAATGCCGATGGCACGCTGGGCGACTGGCGGCACATCACCTATGCACAGGCCTGGCAAACGGCGCGCAGCATCGCCCAAAGCCTGATCGACCGGGGCCTGAGCGCCGAGCGTCCTGTGGTGATCTTGAGCGAAAACAGCTTGGAGCACGGTTTGCTGTCATTGGGTTGCCTGGTGGCTGGCGTGCCCTTTGTGCCCACTTCGCCGCCCTACTCGCTGGTGAGCGTGGACTACGACAAGCTCAAGCATGTGCTGAGCACCGTCACGCCGGGCTTGGTGTTTGCCTCCGACGCCCGCTATGCCAAAGCCATTGCCGCCACCGTGGGGGGCGACATGGAAGTGGTGATGTGCGAAGGCCAAGTGCCCGGCCGCACGGTCACGGCCTTTGACAGCCTGTGTGCCACCGCTGCCACACCCGCGGTGGATGCCGCCATGGCCGCCACCGGCCCCGACACCATCGCCAAGTTTTTGTTCACCAGCGGCTCCACCAAGCTGCCCAAGGCCGTGATCAACAACAACCGCTTGTGGTGCGCCAACCAGCAACAAATGGCGCAATCCATGCCCGTGCTGGCCGAGCAAGAACTGGTGCTGGTGGACTGGCTTCCGTGGAACCACACTTTTGGTGGCAACCACAACTTTGGCATGACGGTGTTCCATGGTGGCACGCTCTACATCGACGACGGCAAGCCCACGCCCGCGCTGATGCACGAGACTTTGCGCAACCTGCGCGAGATCGCACCCACGGTGTACTTCAACGTGCCCACCGGCTTTGAGGCGATTGCCCACGCCATGAAGACCGATGACCAGCTGCGCAAAACGCTGCTCTCGCGGATGCAGATGTTCTTTTATGCCGGAGCCGCATTGGCCCAACCGATTTGGGACAGCCTGTACGAATCGCAAGAGCGCGAGATCGGCGAGCGCATCGTCATGGGCACGGGCTTAGGGATGACCGAATCCGGTCCCTTTGGCATCTTCGTGACCAACCCTTTTGTTCAAGCGGGCGATCTGGGTGTGCCCACGCCCGGCCTGGAACTCAAACTGGTGGACACCGACGGCAAAACCGAAGTGCGCTACCGCGGCCCCAACATCACACCCGGCTACTGGCGCAACGCCGAAGAAACCGCCGGTTCGTTTGACGAAGAAGGCTTCTTCAAGACCGGCGATGCGGTCCAATGGATTGACGAGACCAATGTGCATCTGGGCCTGAAGTTTGACGGCCGCATTGCCGAAGACTTCAAGCTGGCCACCGGCACCTTTGTCAGCGTGGGCCCGCTGCGCGGCAAGATCACCACAACGGGTGCGCCCTACATTCAGGACGCGGTGCTCACCGGCATCAACATGAAAGAAGTTGGCGCGATGATTTTCCCGACACCGGCTGTGCGTGCGCTCAGCGGTCTGGCTGCAGATGCGCCGATGTCTGAAGTGCTCGCGTCTGCCCCGGTGCTGGCCAAGTTCCAGGAGATCGTCAACACCCTGGCCCAAACCGCCACCGGCAGCGCCAACCGCATTGCACGACTTTGCCTGCTCAGTGAGCCGCCCACCATCGACAAGGGCGAGATCACCGACAAGGGCTCGATCAACCAACGCTCGGTGCTCGCGCACCGCGCCGACACCGTGGCGGCGCTGCATGGCGGCACGCTGCAGCACATCCTCCAACCTCAATGATTCCCCTGTAGGAGCCCACCCCGTGGGCGATGGTCCATGGTGTGTCCGGCGGCCAATCGCCCACGGGGTGGGCTCCTACAAAACACAGAAAGAACAGACATGGCTTCCAAAGGATTTTTCAACGCGTTTGCCGATGTGTGGATGCACGAGGGCGTGCGCACACCCATGGTCGATTACTGCGGGTCGCTGGGCCACATCTCGCCCACCGACCTGGGCATCAAGGCTGCTCGCGAGGCACTCAAGCGCGCAGGCAT
>JBIKQY010000167.1:0-5915 GCA_044349465.1 Limnohabitans sp.
GGGTTTGTTTGCTTCGGGTTTGCTCGCTTGGGGCCTGGGCTGGGCCAAAACCTACATCCTGGCGCTGGTGTCCGAGCGCATCGGCTCCGATTTGCGCACCACCACCTATGAGCATTTGCTCAAACTGTCGCTGGAGTATTTTGGCGGGCGGCGCACCGGCGATTTGATTGCGCGCATCGGCAGCGAAACCGACCGCATCAACGTGTTTTTGTCGCTGCACCTGCTGGACTTTGCCACCGACGTGTTGATGATTTTGATGACGGCCGTCATCTTGTTTTACATCAACCCGACTTTGGCGCTGGTGACCTTGTTGCCGCTGCCCTTCATTGGCTGGTTGATCCATGTGGTGCGCGAAAGACTGCGCACCGGCTTTGAAAAGATCGACCGCGTCTGGGCCGAGGTGACCAATGTGCTGACCGACACGATTCCTGGCATCCGGGTGGTCAAAGCCTTTGCGCAGGAAGACCGCGAGGCCCAGCGCTTCAAGGACGCCAACGCGCACAACCTGCAGGTCAATGACCGACTCAACCGCGTCTGGTCGCTGTTCTCGCCCACGGTGACGCTGATGACCGAAATCGGCTTGCTGGTGGTCTGGGGCTTTGGCATCTGGTTGGTGGCAGACGACCAGATCACCGTGGGTGTCCTGACGGCGTTTTTGGCCTACATCGGGCGCTTTTACAGCCGCCTCGATGGCATGAGCCGCATCGTCTCGAACACCCAAAAAGCAGCCGCAGGGGCTAAGCGAATTTTTGACATTCTGGACCATGTCTCCAGCGTGCCCGAGCCGCTCAAGCCCGTGGCTTTGCCAGCCCATGTGCAGGGCCACATCAGGCTGCGCGATGCGGGCTTTCGCTATGGCAACCGGGCCGTGATCCGCCAGCTCAACCTCGACATCCAGCCCGGTCAGATGATCGGTCTGGTGGGCCACAGTGGCTCGGGCAAAAGCACGCTGGTTAATTTGATTTGCCGCTTTTACGACCTGAGCGAAGGGGCCATCGAACTTGACGGCACCGACATCCGACAGCTCAAAGTGGCCGACTACCGCCGTCAAATTGGCCTGGTGTTGCAAGAGCCGTTCTTGTTCTTTGGCACCATCGCCGACAACATCGCCTACGGCAAGCCCGACGCCACTCGTGAAGAGATCGTGGCCGCAGCCCGTGCCGCGCATGCCCACGAGTTCATTTTGCGCATGCCCCAGGGTTATGACTCGCTGGTGGGTGAGCGCGGCCAGGGCCTGTCGGGTGGCGAGCGCCAGCGCATCTCGATTGCGCGGGCCTTGCTCATCAATCCGCGCATCCTGATCCTGGACGAGGCCACCTCGGCTGTGGACACCGAGACCGAAAAAGAGATTCAAAAAGCACTGGACAACCTGGTGCGCGGGCGCACGACGATTGCCATTGCGCACCGCTTGTCCACTTTGCGCAAGGCCGACCGTTTGGTGGTCATGGACAAAGGGGTGGTGGTCGAAGAGGGCACGCACGACGTGCTCATGGCGGCCCAGGGCGCTTACTGGCGCCTGTATGAAGCGCAGCAGCGCCAGGCCGAGGCCGAGGCGGTGCTCGGCGGCAGCGACGAGGACAAGAAGGTGAGCGCATGAACCCGTTTGATTTGCAACGCGACGCCTTTGGCCGCTGGGTGCTGGTCTTGGCCGATGGCACGCGCCACAGCCCTGTCACGGCGCTGCGCGCCTACCCCGTGTCGGCTCCAGACCAAGGCGTGGCCCTGATGGATGCCGACGGCCATGAACTGCACTGGGTGCCCGACCTCTCGGCGCTCGCGCCCGCTTTGCAAGCCACGCTGCGCGAGGCGCTGGACGAGCGCGAATTTTTGCCAGAAATTCTGCGCTTGGACACCGTGAGCAGCTTGCTCACGCCCAGCACCTGGTCGGTGCAGACCAACCGGGGTGCCACGCAATTCATGCTCAAGGGTGAAGAAGACATCCGCCGCTTGACCGGCACCGTGCTGCTGATCAACGACGCCAATGGCGTGCAGTACATGATCCGCGACCTGGCCGCCATGGACAAACACTCGCGCAAATTGCTGGACCGTTTTCTCTGATCTGCCCCAAAGGGTGAGCGTCTTCAGAGCGGCCAGACCGAGCCCTGCTCGGGCACCAGCGCACGCCATTTGATCTCGTGCTCGATGCGCTCGCGCAGCATGTCAGATGCCTCGCGTTCGCCGTGCACCACGTACACCTGCCCGGGCGAACTGGGCATTTTGTGCAGCCAGCTCAACAGTTGGTTGGCGTCGGCATGGGCCGAGGCCGATTCGATTTGCGCGACTTCTGCACGCACGGCCACGTCCTGCGCATGGATGCGGATGGTGTTGCGGCCACTGGCCAAGGCCGCCCCGCGAGTGCCTGGGGCCTGATAACCCGTCAGGATGATCAGGTTGCGGTGGTCGCCCGCGTATCGCGCCAAGTGGTGCAAGACGCGCCCGCCAGTGGCCATGCCGCTGGCTGCCAGAATCACCATCGGACCGTGTCGCCGCACCAATGATTTGGATTGCTCGGGGGTCTCCAACATGGTGGCCACATGGTCCATGTTGCGCACTTCTTGCACGCTCAGACGGTGCTCGCCCGGGTGACGCTCAAACAAGGCTGTGGTGTGGATGGCCATCGGGCTGTCCAGAAAAATCGGCAGGCTGCGTGGAATTTCACCTGCGGCCTTGAGTTGGGCGATGGTGTGTAGCACAGCCTGTGCGCGCCCCACGGCAAAAACCGGCACCACGGCCACACCGCCGCGAGCGGCCAGTTTTTTCAGGAGCGGCCCGAGTTCCTCGAACAGCTTTTCCTTGGGGTGTTGACGGTCGCCATAGGTTGATTCGATCAGCACCGTGTCGGCCTGTGGCGGTGGCTCGGGCGGGTTCATGAGCGGGTCGTCAGGGCGGCCCAAATCGCCCGAAAACAGGATGCGTCGCCCGCCCACATCCAGCAGCAAACTCGCCGCGCCCAGAATGTGCCCCGCAGGCTGGAAGCGGGCCTTCCAGCCACGAATGGGCTCGAACCACTGCGCTTGATGCTCTGCGTGCAAATGCTTGAGGCTTTGGATGGCCTCTTGCTTGGTGTAGAGCGGCAAGGCCGGCGCATGTTTGGAAAAAGCGTGACGGTTGGCAAAAAACGCGTCTTCTTCCTGGATGTGCCCGCTGTCGGGCAGCAATATGCTGACCAGATCGCAAGTGGCCGAGGTGGCATGCACCCGACCCCGGAAGCCATTTTTCACCAGCAAGGGCAAGTAACCGCTGTGGTCCAGGTGCGCATGCGTCAGCACCACCGCATCGATGTGCGCCGGGTTGGCGGGCAGGGGGTTCCAGTTGCGCAGGCGCAGTTGTTTGTAGCCCTGAAACAAGCCGCAATCGACCAGCAGCCGTTTCTGGTTGTGCTCGATCAGGTATTTGGAGCCGGTGACGGTGTCGGCTCCGCCGAGGAAGGTGATGGTGGCGCTCATGCATGGCATGCTGCGCTGAAAATAAAAAGGCGACTTGACACAAGTCAAACAGCCTTGGGATCAGAGCAAATCTGCTTGTAGGAGCCCACCCTGTGGGCGATGGTTTGCCGAACCAATGCAAAGACAAATCAAGGGCGTGTGCCACGCCCATCGCCCACAGGGGTGGGCTCCTACAAGTATTTGTCCTTTGCATGTCACTCAAGACATCAAGGGGCCGGATCCATTCATGGATACATGTCGGGGCTGAAGTCGCCTACCGACCGAAATCCTCACCCTCCAAAAAAGCCCTTCAACTTATCCGTCCAGCTCTCGCCGCTGGGCTGGTGTTTGCCGCCGCCTTTGGAGAGCGACTCCTCAAACTCCTTGAGCAGCTTTTTCTGGTGCTCGGTCAGCTTGACCGGTGTTTCCACGGTGATGTGGCAATACAGATCGCCTGGGTAGTTGCCGCGCACGCCCTTGATGCCCTTGCCGCGCAATCGGAACTGCTTGCCCGTCTGGGTGCCTTCGGGGATGTCGATGGCCGCTTTGCCGCCCAGCGTGGGCACTTCGATCTCGCCACCCAACGCAGCCTTTGAGAAGCTGATCGGCACCGCGCAGTGCAGGTCGTCACCATCGCGCTCGAAGATGTCGTGCTTCTTCAGGCGGATCTCGATGAACAAGTCGCCCGGTGGCCCGCCGTTGGTGCCCGGCTCGCCATTGCCCGCGCTGCGGATACGCATGCCGTCGTCGATGCCAGCTGGAATTTTGACTTCCAGGGTCTTTTGTTTTTTGAGTTTGCCTTGTCCGTGGCAGGTGCCGCAAGGCTCAGGGATGAGCTTGCCCGTGCCACGGCAGGTGGGGCAGGTTTGTTGCACGCTGAAAAAGCCCTGGCGCATCTGCACTTGGCCTTGGCCGTGGCAAGTGCCGCAAGCTTTGACGCTGGTGCCGGGTTTGGCGCCACTGCCGTTGCAGGTGTCGCAAGCGTCCCAGCTCGGAATGCGCAGCTGCGAGTCCTTGCCATTGGCCGCTTCTTCCAGCGTGATTTCCATCGCATAACTGAGGTCTGCGCCACGGAACACTTGGCGTCCACCGCCGCGTCCTCCGCGGCCTTGGCCACCAAAAATGTCGCCAAAGATGTCACCAAAGGCGTCGCCAAAACCACCAAAGCCCTCGGCACCGCCGCGCATGTTGGGGTCAACCCCAGCGTGGCCATGCTGGTCGTAGGCCGCGCGTTTTTGCGCGTCCGACAGCATCTCGTAGGCTTCTTTGCCTTCTTTGAACTTGGCCTCGGCTTCTTTCGCTTTGGCGTCTTCCCCCTGGTTGCGGTCAGGGTGGTACTTCATCGCCAGCTTGCGATAAGCCTTTTTGATGTCGTCGTCCGAGGCGTTTTTGGCAACGCCCAGCACTTCGTAAAAATCTCGTTTTGTCGCCATGGGGCAAATCCAACCGTTAGAACAAGAACGCCGCGAAGGCGATTCAGGGGACTGAATCAGCTTGCGCGGCGGGGCTGCGGACAAGCCGCAGAAGGTGGGGGCTTAGCCCTTTTTGACTTCCTTGACTTCCGCGTCCACCACATTGTCGTCTTGTGGCTTGGCATCGGCGGCACCGGCTGCAGCACCCGCAGCGGCTTGCTGCGCTTGCATGTCGGCATAGACCTTTTCGCCCAGCTTCTGGCTGGCGGTCATCAGGGCTTCGGTTTTGGCTTCGATGGCGTCTTTGTCTTCGCTTTTCAAAACCTCTTCTAGGGCCTTGGCGGCGGTTTCGATGGCGTCTTTTTCGGACGCTTCGATTTTGTCGCCGTGCTCTGTCAGGCTTTTCTTGACGCTGTGCACAGCGGCTTCACCGGCGTTGCGGGCCTGCACGAGTTCGAGCTTTTTCTTGTCTTCCACCGCGTTCAACTCGGCGTCCTTCACCATCTGCTGAATTTCGGCTTCGGACAGACCGGAGTTGGCCTTGATCGTGATCTTGTTTTCTTTGCCGGTGCCTTTGTCTTTGGCGCCCACATGCAAGATGCCGTTGGCGTCGATGTCAAAAGACACTTCGATCTGAGGCGTGCCGCGCGATGCGGGTGGGATGCCTTCGAGGTTGAATTCGCCCAGCGCCTTGTTGCCGCTGGCGATTTCGCGCTCACCCTGGAACACCTTGATCGTCACGGCCGGCTGGTTGTCTTCAGCGGTCGAGAAAGTCTGTGCAAACTTGGTCGGGATGGTGGTGTTCTTGGTGATCATCTTGGTCATCACGCCGCCCATGGTCTCGATGCCCAAGGACAAAGGCGTCACGTCCAGCAGCAACACGTCGGTGCGGTCGCCCGACAAGACCTGGCCTTGAATCGCAGCGCCCACGGCCACGGCTTCGTCAGGGTTCACGTCCTTGCGCGGCTCTTTGCCGAAGAACTCTTTGACTTTTTCTTGCACCTTGGGCATGCGGGACATGCCGCCGACCAAGATGATGTCGTCGATCTCGCCAACCGACACACCTGCGTCCTTGATC
>JBIKQY010000168.1:0-5912 GCA_044349465.1 Limnohabitans sp.
TCGACAATGACTTCGCGAGTGCCCGCACTGCTGGCGTTGCCCGCTGCATCGGTGGCTATCGCTCTGATGGTGGTGTTGGCGTCGGTGGGCAGCTGGGTGCTGCTGAAAATGGTGCTCCAGGTGCCATCTGTCGCGGTGACGGTCTTCATTGTGCTGCCCCAGGATACAGCCACACTGGCTCCAGGTTCAGCTGTACCGCTGACCGTCACGCCCGAAGCCTGTTCTGTGGCATTGACGATGTTGTCGGTCGCCACAGCATTGATGACCGGGGTTGCTGGCGGGGCAGTGTCAATGTTGCCTCCCCCGTTATCAGGAGTAGGTGCGGGTGTGGGTGTGGGATCGGGTACCGGTGCTGGTGCTGGTGCTAGTTCGGGTGCTGGTGCTGGTGCTGGTGCTGGTGCTGGTGCTGGTGCTGGTGCTGGTGCTGGTGCTGGTGCTGGTGCTATTTCATCGGGGATGGATAGATCGACTTGACTGGCCATTTGGGCAGCAGTTTTGCTGTCCTGCAGGGCTGTCAAGGTCTCCAGGCCACCAGTTGCAGCCGTTTGTATGGCGTTGGTCAGTGTCACTTGCGCCAACACTTGGGCCTGGGCGACCTGTACCAGTGCATTGGGCCCCGTGGCATTGGCCACCAAGGTGTTCACCGATGCAATGGCAGCTGCCACGCTGGCGGCATGGCTTGTGGCACCGGCCGTTGTCAGCACCTCTGTGAGCACCGCCGCATTGAAGGTCACTGCCCCCGAGGTGCTGGCAATCTTGGCCGCCAGGGCATCGATCACGCGGGAAGCTGCACCGGTCTGTGCTGCGGCTGTGTTGTCGCTGGCCGCCAAAGCAGCACCTGCAACGATGATGTTCGCAATCTGCACCGCCTTCAGGTGGTTGGCCATGCCCTCAGGTGTTGATGCCTGGGCAAAGGTGTCATAAGAGGTGAGGTCACTCACCCCGGTCAGCCCCAGAGCGGTGATCACGGCGGTTTTGGAGTCTGCCAAGGATTTACCTCTCTCCATCATGGCCGCGACCAAGGTGGTCAAAGGGTTGATGACTGTGCTGCCTGCGGGAGCAGCCAGCACGCCGGCAAAGGCTTTGTTCGTCTCAATATCTGTGCCGCCTTTGGCCAGCAAAGGCTGCGTCGCTTGTAGTGCGGTCAGTGTGAGGTTGGCAAAACCGGTGCTGTCGGTTGAGCCCACTTCCGGCTCATCGTTGGAAATAACGCCGTCACCATTCAAGTCAACATAGACCTTGGCGTCTTTGACTGGGCCATCCACCACCCGCAGTCTGGTGACGGTTTCAGGCAGGGGATTGACCGGTACAGTTTCAGGCTCTTTGGGTGCAATTGCATTGCCCGGGGTGGTGCTTTTGCTTGATCCGCCGCCAAGCAAGGCGAGAGGCAAAAGCCATGCCCAAGAGATTGGCGCAGAAGATGAGGAATGCGCCTCAACATGGCCTTGAGCGGCCTTGATGTCGGTTACAGGAGGCGTTGTTTCTGTGATTGCCTGCGCCAAAAGGAAAGAGGAGCCAAATTGACCAGGGGGGAGTCCGCTGTCATTAGACAGATCCGACTCGCCCTGCGCTAAATGAAGTGCGTCAGGTGTCAACGTGTCCAAAGATGCAGAGACCGAATCTGATGCGGGATTGGCTGAACCAGACCTAAGCTTTGCCAAGCCAATGGAATCAGCTTGTTCAATAGGTGCTGCGGATGGGTCGCTTTCCAATTCATCTGGGCTTGGCTGATTAAGCTCACTGATTGTCTTTTTGTCGGGTCGAGCGGCAATTTTGGCCCTGGGATTGGGCGCTTTGACAACCGGCTCTTGCGGCATGGCGACTTCCCGCGTCGCGCGATCGACCATGTTTTCTAAGGAGTTTTGAGCAACCGCTTTGCGCAAGTCTGAAGCGTTTTTGGTCATGTCATTTGCCTGAGTTTGAACAGCAAAGACCAATGTAAAAGCGGCGCTATTTTTTAAACATCACATGGAAGAGGTATTTTTGTGATTTTTTGAATTTAATTATTTTTTATCACATTAAAATGTGATTTACTTGAAATAAATAAAATTCAACAATTCAAAATCTGTTTCACATGAAATGATCTGGCGTGCCATTGACCCCCCACTCAAACGTTCTGCTGGTTGAAGACGATCTGGTGTTCCAGAACACGTTTGTGCGGGTCTTTGACTTGATGGCAGGGGTCTGGAAAATTCAAGCTTTCCAGCAGGGTTCAAGTGCCTTGCAGGTTCTGGCCAAGCCAGACTGCCAATTCCATCTGGCACTCATTGACATTGGCTTGCCCGACATCTCGGGCATTGAGGTGATCGCAGCAGTAAGACGCCGTTTTGCCGAATTGCCGATTTTGGTGACCACGGCCTTCACGTCTGAAGAGACATTTTTGTCGGCGATACGCGCAGGGGCCAATGGTTATTTGCTCAAAGGTGACTCCGACCTGTCCATGTGTCATTCGATTGAGTTGGTGTTGCAAGGTCAATACCCTGTGAGCCCTGCTTTGGCCAGACACTTGTTTCGCTTGGCTGGGGCCCCCAATGCGTTGCCCCAAACGAATGATTTGAACCTGTCAAAACGAGAACTGGAACTGCTCCAATTCATTGCCAAAGGATGCAGCTACGCTTCTTGTGCGGATGTGATGAACATTTCTCTTTCCACAGTTCAAACGCACATTCGCAACATGTACCGCAAGTTGGAAGTGACCAATCAGCGGCAAGCCATCACCAAGGCACAGTCTGCAGGACTGTTGAAATTCTGATGGTGTTCAACCGCCTTGTTCTTTTTACATGGCTGGCCATAGGGCTGCTGTTTTCCGGATGGGTTCAGGCGGCAAACCAGCAAGACACCACAACGGAGCTCAAGCAAGCCGTGATGAAGGGCTTGGGCCCCGAAAAAGTGGTGAGCTTGCCGCACACGATGGCGTCCACTGACTTCGAGCCCAAGGGCAGTTTGGTCCGTTACACCTTGCGGTTCAATTTGGCCACTTTGCCTGATGAAGCCTTGGGCATTTACGTGGCCAAAATGTCATTGGCTGGCAGCGTGTCTGTGAACGGCCAATTTTTTGGCGCCTGTGAGCGTGGACAACCCAAAGAAGTGCGCTGTTTGCACCGCCCTTACCTTTTCAAAGTGCCGGTGGCGATGTTGAAAACAGGGGCCAATACACTGCAGTTTGACATTTACGCCGACGCGCGGCAATTCAATGGTTTATCGGGCGTTGTGATCGGACCAGTTGAAGCACTGGACAGCCTTTTCTATCTGTGGCGCTATTGGATTCAGGTGGATTTGATGGCGGGCTTGAGCTGGTTGTCGGGTGTGCTGGGCGTGATGGCGTTGGCCGTGGGCATCGTTTTGCGCAAGGATTCGGTCTATTTGTGGTTTGGTCTGACCAGCTTGGTCAACGCGGTTGCCACGGCCAGTTTTTTCATGAGCCGTCCGATGATGGATGAGGATGTGTTCAGCTGGCTCATCTTTGTCAGCCGATTCGCTTCAGGACATTTGTTGATCTTGATGTTTATTTCTTTTTTTGAAAAACTCAAACCGCGGCTTTACTGGGCCGTTCTGGCCTATGTGTTCGTTTCGGCGGCCCTCATTGGGCTGTCAGACAACAACCGAACGCTTGTGACGGTTCTTTACTTGCCACTTTTGGTGTCCGTTTTGTCGATGCCCGCCTTGATGGCTTACTGGACTTGGAAGGCACCACAAATCAGCCATATTTTTGCGAGCCTGATGATGGGCTTGATCACGGTTGCCAGCAGCTTTGATTGGCTCAGGTTCACGGGTGAATCGGCATTCACCGGCTTGTACTTCATTCCCTATGCTTACAGCGGAACTTTGTTATTGTTTGGCGGCATGCTGTTGCTTTTGTTGGTGACTGCGTTGATCCGATCAAAAAACCAAAGTGTTGAGCTGGAGATGAGAGTTGAAGAGCGCACCGCTGAACTCAATGAGGTGCACAACCGGTTGTTGCATTCGGAAATAGAACGGACCAAAACACAAGAGCGTCAACACATGCTGCAAGACATGCACGATGGCTTTGGCTCTCAATTGGTCATTGCCAAGATGATGGTCGAGCAAAACCAGATGTCACAGTCAGGTTTGGGGCGCCTGCTTGAAGAGAGCATTGCGGACTTGTATTTGCTGGTGGACACCTTGGGTAACTCTGACAATTACCTGCCCAACGCTTTGGTTGATTTTCGATTCAGAACACAACAACGGTTGATGGGCTCAGCCGTCAAATTGCACTGGAATTTGCAAGTTGACCATGCACCTGAAGTTGCGCCCAATGTGGTTTTACAAATTCTGCGGCTGGTTCAAGAAGCGCTCAACAATGCGCTCAAGCATGCCAAGGCCACCAATATCTATCTTGACTTTACTTATGACGAAGTTAGCTCGGAATTGACGGTTTCGGTGGCAGATGATGGCGTAGGTATAGGCGAAAACATGCTTTTTGGGCGAGGTCAAACCAACATGATGGCGCGCGCGCGTGCGACGGGAGGAAAGCTCAGCGCATCAAACAGCCATCTGACTTTGTCCACGACCCACCCTGGCACACGGGTGAAGTTGGTGGTGCCGCTGCAAAAACTGAGTGCTGTTTGATCTGACTGCTGGCCGATGTGTGCCTGCAAGGCCAGCGCATGGCCGTTTTGCTGGCCGAGCAGCACTAAGACCTTGCCGAAGAACTGGCCGTCCATCATTTGGTGATGGAGCGGGGTGAAGTGATCGCTCGAAGGCCCGGCAGCGAAATGAAGGAAAAGAATATTCAGCAGTTGGTGCAGATTTAACGGTGCATTTGGCGATGGAAAGGGCTCGGTAGTATGGATTCGCAAAATGGCGTGCGCTGATCCCAGGTGCTGAGCTCAAATTTTGAGGGCTATGGCATTGCCATCGGCGGTGGCTTGCATGACAGGACCTGCGACTTTGCAGTCTCCAATTTTGTGAAAGATCAAGCCAGCGTCCAAGAGTTTTGGCGCTAATTGGTCGTTCGGTTGTCTTGGGCTAGACCATGAAAAGAAAACAGCGTCTTCTATGGGGGAAGGTTCACCGCCGAATACACTGATGGAGCCCAAGCCGCCATCTTGACTGAATGTTGGAGAGAACCACGGCTCGCACAAATACCTGACCTCGATGTGGTTCTCAAAAATGGCGCGTTGAATTTTTTGCCGCGTTACCAAGGGTGTTTCTTGCGCCACGCCTTCTCTTGGTGTGATCAGTATGACTTTGCTGAATTTTTTCGCCAACAAAAAAGCAGCGGCGTAAGTGCCTTCGGTTTGGTCCATGTCAAAAAGAACGGCACAGCCCGCTTGCTGTGATTTGATGGCGTGAATGGTCTGAAGTGAGTCGCGGATATTCATAAACAAACCTTCATCTAACACACTTTTCGGTAAACACCGCGGCACACTCATTTGTGCGCCTGTGGCCAAGATCACTTCATCAGGCCTGTGCGCAACAATGTTCTCTAAGTTGGCGATGGCCCCTAATTCAAAGACAACGCCAGCTTTTTGGCATGCATTCCATTGCCAATCGTAAATGCTGCTGAGCGATTCACTGTTGGGCAGTTCCGCATGCCGACGTGTGCTGCCACCAACCTCTTCAGATTGGCCCATGACGACAACATGATGGCCCCTGGATGCGGCTATCCAAGCGGCTTCCAGGCCTGCAACCCCTGAGCCCACAATCACAATCGATTTGCTCTTCAATGCAACAGGCGGTTGCCACAACAATTCATCAGGTTCAGCCACCCTCGGGTTGTTGTCACAGGCAATGGGCATTTGGTGAACGATGGTGTTCCAACAGCTGTTGGCGGCTACGCAATAACGAATGTCGCGTGCTTTGCCACTTGCCGCTTTGATTGGCCAGGCTGGATCGGTGATGAGTGCGCGACCCAGAGCAACCAAGTCAACCTCACCACTGACAACCAG
>JBIKQY010000169.1:0-5897 GCA_044349465.1 Limnohabitans sp.
TGGTTTTGCGGTCGGCGCGGTCGAGAAATCCAAAATCCTCACCGGCCAAAACGTCAAGACGGGCGATGTGGTGTTGGGTCTGGCTTCGAGTGGCGTGCACTCCAACGGTTTCAGTCTGGTGCGCAAGTGCATCGAGCGTGCAGGTGAAAACGCCCCCGCCACGCTGGACGGCAAGCCCTTCAAGCAAGCCCTGATGGAGCCCACACGCCTGTACGTGCTCAACGTGCTGTCTGCGCTGGTAGCTCACCCGATCAAGGCCCTGGCCCACATCACTGGCGGCGGCTTGCTTGAAAACATCCCCCGCGTGCTGCCCGACGGCTTGGCCGCCCACCTGCAAAAAGGCAGCTGGCCCCAGACCGAGCTGTTTGCTTGGTTGCAACAAACGGCGGGCATCGACGACATCGAAATGAACCGCACCTTCAACAACGGCATTGGCATGGTGGTGGTGATTGATGCAGCTCAAGCCGAAAGCTGCGCCGCCACCTTGCGTGCGCTGGGTGAGTCGGTCTACACCATTGGTCGCATCTCGCCCCAAGGCGATGGGGCCCAGGTGGTGGTGGCCTGATCTTTCAGGCCCCAAGCCTCACGCGGTCTGTTTGAGCGCGTTGTCAAAGCGCCGAGAGCTCGATCACCCGGTTGCGCAGGGCCACGGTGTCAGGCCCTGCGGGCACCGCCTCCAGGTAAAGCCTCAGGTCCTGCAAGGCTTCGTGCACATGCCCCAACTCGGCATGCACCAGGCCCCGGTCGCGCCGCTCGGACCAAACCTCGGGCAGCAAAATCACCAACCTGTCCAGCACCTGCAGCATGCGCGGCCAGTCTTCCTGGGCTCGAAAAATTTCTTTCAGGTTGCGCAGCATGCGGGCCAACATGTCGCGGGGCGAACAGGCTTGCAAATACAAGCCCAAAGGGGTTTCACCCTCGTCCAGGTCGGGCGCAGCGGTCTGATCTGCGGGGTCCCGGTAAGGGCTCAGGCGCTCGGACAAACTGTCCAGGCCCAATGACTCGCCCGTGAGCGGGTCCAGCACCACCAGCCCCCCTTCGAGTGCAACTTTGACCAAAAAATGGCCGGGGAAAGAAATGCCTTGCGCGTTCAACTCCAGCGCACGGGCCAGCTCCAGCCAGATCACCGCCAATGAAATCGGAATGCCCCTGCGCGTGCGCAGCACCTCGAAGAGGTAGCTGTTTTCCGGGGCGAAATAGTTATTGGCGTTGACCCCAAAGCCCAGGTCCTTGTAAAACACCTGCGTCAAGATGGCCAGTCGGGTCAGGTCATCGGCCTCTTCGGGCATACGCGCCGTGACCCGTTTGAGCAAGCGCTCCACATCGTCGAGCACCTGCTGCACGTCGATGGTGGGCTCTTCGTCCTGCGCCAAACTGGCGGCCGCTTCCAGCAAAGGAAAGTGATCATCGCTTTGCACCAGACTGGCAAAATAGCCCAAAGGGGTCGGGGCAGAAAAAGTCAGCGCCATGAGTAATCCTTCAACGCTTGAGGAAGGCCTTGAGCCGCAAACCCGTGGCCCACAACACACCAAAATAAAGCAAGGCCGAGCCCGCCAAAACTGCCACCATCCAGCCGATGCGCTGCCAGGCCTCTTGGCGCATGGCCACCCAAGGCAAATGGTTGGCCGCAAACCACAGCAAGCCCGTCAACAAACTCGTGGCCAGCAGCACCTGCAAGCCAAAGCGCCACCAGCCGGGTTGTGGCTTGTAACTGCCCCGGCGCAACAGACCCACCAGCAGCCACAAGGCATTGACCAAAGCGCCCAAGCCAATGGACAGCGCCAGCCCTGCATGGGCCAGATAAGGCACCAACAGCACGTTGAAAATTTGCGTGAGTATCAGGACCACCACTGCGATGCGCACCGGGGTGCGAATGTCCTGGCTGGCGTAATAACCCGGAGCCAACACCTTGATCGCCACCAGGCCCAACAAGCCCACACCGTATCCGGTCAGGGCCAAAGTGGTTTGCTGCACATCGCGGTCGGTGAAGGCCCCGTAGTGGTAAAGCACCGACACCAACGGCTGAGAAAACACCAGCAAAGCCGCCGCACAGGGCAAGGCCAGCAGCAGCACCAACCGCAAACCCCAGTCGAGCATGGCCGCATAACGCTCCGTGTCTCCTGTGGCTTTGGCCGCCGCCAATTGAGGCATCAACACGACACCCAGCGCCACACCCAAAATCGCGGTTGGGAACTCCATCAAACGGTCGGCATAGGTCAACCAGCTGACGCTGCCCGGGGCCATGTAAGAGGCGATCTGGGTGTTGATGAGCAGGGAAATTTGGGCCACGCCCACGCCCAGCAAAGCCGGCCCCATCAGGCGCAGGATGTTCAAGGTGGCGGGGTTGGTCCAGGCTTTCTTGACGGCGCGGGGCCGCACGCCCAAACGGGGCAACAAACCCAGCCGGGCCAGGGCCGGAATCTGCACCGCCAACTGCAAAACACCGCCCGCCATCACACCCACGGGCAAAGCATAAATGGCCTCCACGCCCTGCTTGGCCAACCACGGCGACAAAAACCAAGTGGCGGCGATCACGCTCACATTCAGCAGCACGGGCGTGGCCGCGGGCACGGCAAAACGCTTCCAGGTGTTCAAGATACCCGCCGACAAGGCCACCATGGACATGAAGGCGATGTAGGGGAACATCCAGCGCGTCATGTTCACAGCCGCGTCGTAACCTCGTGCGTCTTGCTGCAAGCCACTGGCCAGCGCCCACACCAACCAAGGTGAGGCCAACACACCCAAGACCGACAAGGCCAGCACCGACCAGGCCAGGGCCGTGGCCACGCTGTCGATCACTTCCTTGGTGGCCTCGTCGCCATGCTGGGCGCGGCTGGCGGCCAGAACCGGAACAAAGGCCTGGCTGAACGCCCCTTCGGCAAACAGCCGCCGAAACAGGTTGGGAATGCGAAAGGCCACATTGAAGGCGTCGGTCAAGGCACTGGCCCCGAACATGGACGCCATGAGCAGCTCGCGCACCAAACCCGTGACCCGGGAGGCCAGGGTAAAAATGGACACGACAGAAGCAGATCTAAGAAGGCTCACAGTGGGCGAGTGTAGCGGCCACTTCCTGGCATGCAGGCAATGCCATGGCTGCGTGACGGAATGAAACTCAGCCACACCGTCGCGATCTTCCCCAAGCGTGGGGCACCGTTTTCGGGTCTGCTAGAATGCCGGGTTCGCTGGACATCATCCTCAGACACTGAAAGAACTTATATATGGCATCCGCTAAACCCAAAAAGAAAAACCCCCGTCTTGCTTCCGGCCGTAAACGCGTCCGCCAAGACATCAAAATCAACGCTGCGAACTCTTCGCTGCGCTCCAAATACCGCACAGCTGTGAAAAACGTCGAAAAAGCCGTTGCAGCAGGTGACAAGACCAAAGCCACCGAGTTGTTTGCCAAGATGCAAGCCGTGGTGGACATCATTGCCGACAAGGGCATCTTCCACAAGAACAAGGCAGCTCGTGACAAGAGCCGCCTGAGCGCCAAAGTCAAGACTTTGGCTCTCGCTGCAGCCTGATCCGCTCCACCAGATCAACAGCCCGGCGAGGCTTAGTCCTCGCTGCCGTTTGAAACGGGTGCGCTGTCCGCGAACACTGAACCGCCCAGGTGCAAACCTTGGCGGTTTTTTCATGTCTTTTTGTCCACTGGACGAAGGCTGAGTTGGGGCCATCGCCGGGCTCCTCATGACTCGCTTCGCTCGTAAAAATCGTCACCCGGCGATGGCCCCAACTCAGCGAGGCGCATTGCAATCTGTCTAACCAACCTCGTTGGAAACAAAAAACCGCCCTTGGGGGCGGTCGGTTCTTGGTTCTTATTTTTTGGGAGGTGGGTCAGGCAACAAACAAGCTTCAGCCACTTGCAAGCCGTTATCGCGCGCAAAGTTCATCACAAAATCCCAGGCCATGACGTTGTCCTCGCGCAGATCGTGGTTCACGATCACGCACTTGACACCGGCCAGCGTGGTGGGAATGCACCAAGGGGAATAGCTCAGGTGACTGCCGGGGGAAGCGCCGCCGGGACGGAACTGGCTCATGACGCCTGCCAGGCGTTCGGCCCAGTCGCTGGGTCTGAAAGGCTTGCCGTCCTGGGTGATGCCCTGGATGAAAACTTCTTTGGCGTTGTTGGAAACCATCGGATAGAGGTGTGAATCAGTTGGCCCCGCAAGGCGGGATCGCCACCCACGGGTTTACCCAAGTATTGTATCTTATATAAGACTTGAGACCCCACTCAAGTCCCTGGGTGAAAGACTGGAATGAACTGGCCAAGCCCTGTCCTTTATGCCTCTAAAATCTGGTTTCAGCGGCCCTTCTTCGTTGGGCCGATTTTTATTTCAGGAGTTCACGCATGTCCGCTTTCATTGAAGCCGCCTCACCGCACACCATGAACACCTATGGCCGACTGCCGATCGCACTCAGCCATGGTCAGGGTTGCCGAGTCTGGGACGTCAATGGCAAGCCGTACCTGGATGCGCTGGCCGGTATTGCGGTGAACACCCTGGGCCACAACCACCCTGATCTGGTGCCCGCGCTGCAAGACCAGCTGGCCAAGATGATCCACAGCTGCAACTACTTCCATGTGCCCAACGCGGAAGTGCTGGCGGCCAAGCTGGTCGAGCTGTCGGGCATGACGAACGTGTTTTTCTGCTGCACGGGGCTTGAGGCCAACGAAGCGGCCATCAAGCTGGCGCGCAAATACGGCCACGACAAGGGCATCGACAAGCCCGAGATCGTGGTCTACGAAAAAGCCTTCCATGGCCGCAGCATCGCCACCCTGAGCGCCACAGCCAACGAAAAGCTGAAAAAAGGTTTCGGGCCCATGCTCGAAGGTTTTGTGCGTGTGCCGGTCAACGACATCGAGGCCCTGAAAAAAGCAACCGAAGGCAATCCCAACGTGGTGGCCGTGTTCATGGAAACGATTCAGGGAGAAGGCGGCATCAACCCCATGCGCATCGAATACCTCCAGCAAGTGCGCGCCCTGTGTGACCAAAAAGACTGGCTGATGATGATCGACGAGGTGCAGTGCGGCATGGGCCGCACCGGCAAATGGTTTGCCCACCAGTGGGCGGGCATCGTGCCTGACGTGATGCCGCTGGCCAAGGGCCTGGGCTCGGGCGTGCCGATTGGCGCGGTGGTGGCGGGCCCCAAGGCCGCCCACATCTTCCAGCCCGGCAACCACGGCACCACTTTCGGTGGCAACCCGCTGGCCATGCGCGCGGGGGTTGAGACCATCCGCATCATGGAAAAAGACGGCCTGATGGCCAATGCGGCCAAAGTCGGTGCGCATTTGCACGGTGCGCTGGACAAGGCGCTGGCGGGCGTGCCAGGCGTGAAAGAAGTGCGCGGTCAGGGCCTGATGCTGGGCATCGAGCTGGACCGCCCTTGCGGCGCCATTTGGACACGGGCTGCCGAAGCCGGTCTGCTGCTGAGCGTGACCGCCGACAGCGTGATCCGCCTGGTGCCACCGCTCATCATGACCGAGGCCGAAGCCGACGAAGTGGTCGCCATTTTGGTGCCCCTGATCACCACCTTTTTGGCAGAAACCCCATGAGCCAGTCCCCACCCGTGCCTGTGCGGCACTATCTGCAGTTCACCGACCTCACGGCCGACGAGTACGCGCATGTGTTTGCACGCGCCGCCGAGATCAAGCGCAAGTTCAAGGCCTACGAAAAATACCACCCGCTGGCCGACCGCACGCTGGCCATGATCTTTGAAAAAGCCAGCACACGCACCCGTGTGAGCTTTGAAGCGGGCATGTACCAGCTCGGCGGCTCGGTGGTGCACCTGACCACCGGCGACAGCCAGCTGGGCCGCTCTGAGCCCATCGAAGACAGCGCCCGCGTCATCAGCCGCATGACCGACATCGTCATGATCCGCACTTACGGACAAGACAAAAT
>JBIKQY010000170.1:0-5860 GCA_044349465.1 Limnohabitans sp.
CAATGAAACTGAACACATTGTTGAGAAGCGAAAAGCTGATGCCTGCCAGCACGCCCGCAAAAACGTGTCCGGCGATTTGGCCCGAGCGGAAGTGCAAATACGCAAAGGGCAGGGCCAGCACCAGCATAACCAGGCAGCTCAAGGGGTAAAACACTTTGCGCCAAAACTCGATTTCGTAGCGCTGGGCGTTTTGGTTGTTGGCGGACAGGTGCCGCATGTAGCCAAACAGCTCCCAGGTGCTCATGCGATCAGGGCTGAGCAATGCCGCGGCCACCATGTCGGTGCTGATGCCGGTGGGCCAGCTTTTGCTGCCCAGCTTGACGGCGCTGAACTGCGCCGGGTTGGCGGCGCTGGGCAAAAGAATGGATTTCTCTTCCACCTCACTCAGTTGCCACTGCCCCGTCTCAATCTGGGCCTGGCGGGCGGTGGTGATGCTCAGCAATTGGCCTTTCTCGTTGAAGGCGTGGATACGGACATCCTGCATTTGGCGAATGCCGTCAAAGCGTCGCACATTCACCGCGTATTGCTGATTGCCTTGCTTTTCCCGCAGCCATGCCCCGGTTTGGCCGGTCGTCAATTGCCCTAAAAAGGGGGCTTTGAGTTGCTGGGCTTGCCGTTCAGCCCAAGGCGCAGCGTAGTCACCAAAAAAGAAAGTGATGGCCACAAAGACCAGACCCAGTTTAAGCAGCGAGGACAGTGCCATCCAGGGCTCCAGCCCTCCTGTGCGCAAGATAGTGAATTCTGAGCTTTGGGCCAGACGCGCCATGACAAAGATGCTGCCAATGAGCACCGAGATGGGCAGCAGTTCGTACATGTGGTCAGGGGTTTTGAGCGCGATGAAGAGCAGGGCGTGCTGCAACTGGTAACCCTGGGCTGCATGCCTGGACAGGGCCTGCAGCTCGTCTACCAGGTCAAAAAACAAAAACAAGGCCAAAAAGCCCAGGGCCACAAAGACAACGGCGCGGATGATTTCGCCGTAAAGCAGATGACGCACGGTTTTCATGGGGTGGCCTTCTGAAGTGGGCGAACAGCCGGGATCAGGTGCCGCCAGCTCCAGTTCATGTGCCGCAGACCCAGCCACACCAGGGCCAAGAGCAACACGCCGCCGTGCAGCAGCAGCATGTAGGGCAGGGCGCCGATGCGGCCTGCGCCGATCCAGTTCTGCCCCACGGTGAGCAGGTTGTAATACGCCACGAACACAAACAGTGCCAAGCCCAAGTGGTAACTGCGGCCCACCCGGGGGTTAACCGCCGACAACGCCAAGGCCAGCAGGACCATGTTGATGGCGGTGAACAGCAAGCCGATGCGCCAGGCCAGTTCGGCCCGGTTCACGGGCGTGGGTTGTTCGATCAGCTCCCAGGTGGTGTTTTGACGGCTGTTGCGTACCGAATTGGGAGGTACGTAATTGGCATCGATCAGCAGCTGGTAGCGGTCAAACTGGGTCAGCCGGGTTTCGCCTGTGGCGAGGTCGGTGAGCCATTGCTGGCCGTTTTCAAGTAACAAGAACCGGTCGGTGCCCACAAATTCAACCCGCCCGCGTGAGGCGGTGGTCACACTTTCGAGCTGGCCGTCACGGCTGGAGACAAACACGTTGTTGCCCGAACGCTCACCCGGGCTGTCCTTGTCAATGAAGAACACCCGATTGCCGCCAGCCGATTCCTGGAACTGGCCAGGGGCGATGCGCTCGACGTCGTTGCGTTTTTCAAAGCGTTGGCGCAGGTCCTGGATTTGCTGGTGACTCCAGGGCCAGACAAACAAAGACAACAAGGCAATGACCAGCAAGATGGGCCAGGCAAAGCGAAACAGGGGCTGGATGAACTGGCCCAGACCTTGGCCGCTGGAAAACCAAATGACCATTTCACTTTCGCCGTACATGCGCGATAAAGTGGCCACGCAGGCGATGAACAGGCTCAAGGTCATGATGGTGGTCATCTGTCCCAGCACGCTGAAACCCATGACCAGCATGACCTCGGACGGGTTCACACTGCCCCGGCTGGCTTGACCCAGGGTGCGGATCAGGATGATGGTCATCACGATGGTCACCAAAATGACCAGCGCGGCACCAAAATTGCGGGCCAGGTCTTTGCGTAATGAGGAATGGAATAACATTGGCGAAACAGGAAAACCCGAATTATGAACTTCGAATTTCAAAAGCTCTCGCTCTCTCATGCCATGACCGCTTCTGTGGATGCTTTGGTGGTGCTTTGGCCAAGCCTTGTGCAGCCCGATGCCAAAGCCGTGGAGCCGGTCACCCGCTTGGTCGCTCAGGCCATCGCCCACGGCGACTTTGAACTCAAGGCAGGCGCTGTGCTGTCCTTGTACAGCCAGCCTGGCATGGCAACGCGTCACGTGGTGGTCGCCTGCAGCGCAGACAACCTGCCCGGGCAGATCCGCAGCGCCATGCAGGCCGCTTGGGGCGCACTCAAGGCCGGCAAGATCAAGCGTCTGGGCGTGCATGTGGTGGGTGAAGCGACTGCACAGGGCCTGCAACTGGCGCTCAGCAGCCTGGCCGATGCCAGCTACAGTTACACCACCACCTTGAGCAAGCCCAAGGCCCGCACCCTCAAGCAGGTGGTGGTCAGCTCCACGCATGACAGTACCCAACTGCGCCAGGCTGTGGCGCATGCTCAAGCCCTGGTCGCCGGGGTCGAGTTGGCCAAGGAATGGGCCAACCGCCCGGCCAACCACGCCACGCCCACGCACCTGGCCGAGACAGCCAAAACCATCGCCTCGGGCCGCGCGTTCAAATGCGAAGTGCTGGGGCCCAAGGAAGTGGCCAAACTGGGGATGGGCGCTTTCATGGCCGTGGCCCAGGGCGCGGCAGAACCCTTGCGCTTCATCGTCATGCGCTACAACGGCGCAGCAGCCTCGCAAGCGCCGGTGGTGCTGGTGGGCAAGGGCATCACCTTTGACACCGGCGGTATCTCCATCAAGCCTGCGCCGGAGATGGACGAGATGAAATACGACATGGGCGGCGCGGCCAGTGTGCTGGGCGTGTTCAAGGCGCTGTCTGAACTCAAGCCCCACATCAACGTGGTCGGTCTGATCCCGGCCACCGAAAACATGCCCGATGGCCTGGCCGTGAAGCCGGGCGATGTGGTGACCAGCATGAGCGGGCAAACCATCGAAATTTTGAATACCGACGCAGAGGGCCGTCTGGTGTTGTGCGATGCACTGACTTATGCCGAGCGTTTCAAGCCGCGCGCCGTGATCGACATTGCCACTTTGACCGGTGCTTGCGTGATCGCACTGGGCGCTGTGCGCACGGGGCTGTTTTCGAGCGACGACACGTTGGCCATTCAACTGCAGCAAGCCGGTGAGACCTCGGGTGACACCTGCTGGCGCATGCCTTTGGATGATGACTATGCCGAAGGCCTGAAGTCGCGCTTTGCCGATGTGGCCAACGTGGCCGGTCGGGCCGCAGGTTCGGTCACGGCAGCCAAGTTTTTGCAGCGCTTTACGAAAAGCTTTGCTTGGGCGCACCTGGACATCGCGGGCACCGCTTGGCGCAGTGGCGCGGCCAAAGGGTCCACAGGTCGCCCTGTGGGCTTGTTGCTGCAGTATTTGCTCAGCTTGGCGGCTGCGCCTTCGCCCATGCAAGCCGATGGCAAGCCAAAAGCTGAAGGAAAAGCCAAAGCCAAAGCATCAGGCAAAGTGATCGCCAAGGTCAAATCCAAGGCCCGCACGCCCGGCAAGTCTTGATCTATTTGGCCGCCCCAAGCCCTCCGCGCCGATGACCCGCATCGAATTTCACTTCAACACCAGCGAGCGATTGCTGCACACTTGCCGCTTGCTGCGCAAGGCGCGTGCACAAAATTTGCGCATCGCGGTGGTGGGGGCTCCGGCCACACTCAAGCAACTCGATGCCGAGCTGTGGCGCTTTCAGGATGTGTCATTTGTGGCGCATTGCACAGAACAAGACCCGCCCGAGGTGCAGCGGGCCTCGCCCGTGGCGCTGGGGCCGGACCCGCACGCCTGGGACATGGACGAGGTGTTGCTGAACCTGGGCGACGAGGTGCCTGAAGGCTTCGAGCGTTTTGACCGTCTGATCGAGATCGTCTCCAGCGACGACCATGGCCGCGCACAGGCCCGAGTGCGCTGGAAGCATTACAAAAGCCTCGGTTATGAACTCCAACAACACGATTTGTCCAAAGCGGCTGAAACATGAATCAAGTTCAAACACCCGGTGCGGGCCACGCTGACGCGCCCGATCAAATTCCGACTTTGACCCAGGACATGGTTTTGGGCCAAGTGCCGCAGGCTGTGACTTTGGCTTTGAACGCCCGGGTTGCCGAAAAACAAGCCTTGATGGACTTGTCAGACGAACTGGTGCAGAATCTACGGCCTGAAATCGAGCGATTGACGGCGGATATGGTGCAAAGAACGCTCCAGGGTGTGTGGGATCAACGCGCGCGAATGGACCACGACACTTGATCTGTAAGGTCCTATTTGCACGGGTTTTGGTTTTCCCTGAGTCACAAAAGGGCGTTTTTGCAGTATCTTCACGGCTTGCTTGATTGAAGCAAATTTATTTTCGGAGTTTCTATGAAATTTACTGGTTCACGTTCATTGACCGTGGTGTCTGTTGCCGTTGCAGCAGTGATGTTGGCCGCTTGCGGCAAAAAAGAAGTTGTATCGACCGAGGTGGTCGTCAAAATCGGTCACGTGGGTCCTGTCAGCGGCGCCATTGCTCACTTGGGCAAGGACAACGAAAATGGTGCACGCATGGCCATTGAAGAGCTGAACGCTGCTGGCTTGAAGATTGGCGACAAAACTGCCAAATTCGAGTTGCTGGCCGAAGACGATGCAGCCGATCCCAAGCAAGGTACAGCCGCAGCACAAAAATTGGTCGATGCCAAAGTCAACGGCGTGATCGGCCACCTGAACTCGGGCACCACCATCCCAGCCTCACAGCTTTACAACGGTGCTGGCATTCCTCAAATTTCACCATCGGCCACCAACCCCAAGTACACCCGTCAAGGTTACGCTGGCGCTTTCCGCGTGGTGGCTGACGACGTGCACTTGGGTGGCACCCTCGGCAAATATGCCGTGGAGACCCTCAAAGGCAAGAGCATCGCCGTGATCGATGACCGTACCGCTTACGGCCAAGGCGTGGCTGAAGAGTTCAAGAAAGCCGTCGCTGCTGCAGGTGGCAGCGTTGTGGGCCACGAGTTCACCACGGACAAAGCCTCTGACTTCAACGCCATTTTGACCACCTTGAAGGCCAAGAAGCCTGACGTCGTGTTCTTTGGTGGCATGGACGCCGTCGCAGGCCCCATGCTGCGCCAGATGAAATCCTTGGGCATCAATGCCAAGTTCATGGGCGGTGATGGCATCTGCACAGCCGAGCTGGCCAAGCTGGCTGGTGACGCCATGAAAGACGATAACGTGATCTGCGCTGAAGCTGGTGGCGTGGAAGGCGAGCAGAAAGTCGGCATGGACAAGTTCCGCGCAGACTTCAAGGCCAAGTACAACGCCGATGTGCAGGTCTATGCCCCTTACGTTTATGACGCCGTCAAGGTCATGGCCACCGCCATGGTCAACGCCGGTTCATCCGACCCTGCCAAGTATTTGCCTGCTTTGAAGAGCATCACTTACAAAGGTGTGACCGGTGACATCGCATTTGACGAAAAAGGCGACATCAAGAACGGCGCTTTGACTTTGTTCACCTACAAAGGTGGCGAGCGTTCACAGATCGCTGTGGTTCGCTGATCTGGCGGCCCCCGTTTTTGGGGGCCTGTTGTCTTGGGTCTTTGTTGAAGGCCCAGGAAACGACAAACGAAAAAAAGCCTGCACACTGTGCAGGCTTTTTTTGTTCTGGCGGAGCAGGCGTCCGCCTTGCTGGTGTCGCCACTGCCAA
>JBIKQY010000012.1:0-19277 GCA_044349465.1 Limnohabitans sp.
TGGTGGCGCACACCCAGCCGTTGCCCGTCCATGGTGAAGGGAAAGAGCGCCGCACGGGCAGTCTGACCGGCTTTGGGGCCATCGGTCAATCGCACATCGGCGAGGCCACCGGTGGCGTTCAAGTGCGGGTCGTCAAACAGCTCTTCGGGTTTGACAATAGGCGCAAAGGGCAGGCCAGCTTTTTCGAAAATCGCGGTCAGCTCTGCGGCGGTGAAAGCTTCCAGGCGGCGGCGCAGATCGGGCATCAACTCGGCACGCAGCGATACTCGGGCGTTGTTGTCGCAGTAGCGCACATCGGCCTTGAGGTCGGTCAAACCCAGCACATCACAGAAGACGGCCCACTGCGCGTCGCTCACTGCCGCCAAAAAGATCTGCTCGCCGTTTTTGACGGTGAACACGTCGTACACCGCCCAGGCCGAGATGCGGTTGGGCATGGGCTCTGCCGCCTTGCCGGTGATGGCGTACTGCAACATGTGCTGGCCGACCAAAAACACATTGTTCTCAAACAACGCCGACTGGATCTCTTGCCCACGCCCGGTGATGCCGCGCTGGATCAACGCGCCCAACACCCCGATGGCGCCAAACATGCCGCCCATGATGTCGTTCACGCTGGTGCCTGCACGCAGCGGATCGCCGGGGCGGCCCGTCATGTAGGCCAGGCCCCCCATCATCTGCACCACCTCGTCGAGCGCGGTGCGGTGGTCATACGGGCCCGGCAGAAAGCCTTTGAGGCTGGCGTAAATGATCTTGGGGTCATGGGCCGACAAGCTGGCGTAGTCCAAACCGTACTTGGCCATGGAGCCGGGCTTGAAGTTCTCAGCCACCACGTCGGCCGTGGCGCACAAGCGGCGCGCCATCTCGGCCCCCTCGGGGCTTTGCAGGTTGAGCTGGATGCTCTTCTTATTGCGGTTGAACATGGGGAAAAACCCCGCGCCCGAACCCAGCAAGTGCCTTGTGCGGTCACCCTCGATAGGCTCGACCTTGATGACCTCCGCCCCCATGTCGGCCAGCACCATGCCGCAAGTCGGCCCCATGACCATGTGGGTGAACTCAACGACGCGCAGGCCTTCGAGCGGGAGTTTTTTGTCGGATGTGTTCATGCAGTCATTTCTTCAGTGCGCAAGGTCTTGGGCAATCCTGCCTGCGCGATCGAACCATGCAGGCATTCGCCTGCTAGCCACTGCGCCACCTGGGCGCGCAAAGCCATGAGCTTACCGAAATCGATGCCGGTCTCAATGCCCATGCTGGCAAACAAATAAACCAAATCTTCGGTCGCCACATTGCCACTGGCCCCGGGCGCATGCGGGCAGCCGCCAATGCCGGCCAGGCAAGCGTCAAAACGGGTCTCGTCCGCTTGCAATGCGGCCATGACATTGGCCAGCCCCAAGCCCCGTGTGTCGTGAAAGTGCCCGCAACCCAGCTGGTTGCCCGCCACGGTGCGGGCTTTGGCAAACAACTCGCCCACCTGGCGCGGGTCGGCGTAACCCACGGTGTCGGCCAGGCCCACGCGGTCCACGCCCAGCGCCAAAACAGCTTTCAAAAGGCGCAGCACTTCATCGACGGCCACCTGCCCCTGAATCGTGCAGCCGAATGCCGTGCTCATGCCCACTTCGATGCGGATATTAGAACCCCGTGCCCGGCGAGCCTCCACGATGGTCCCGATCTCAGCCACCACGTCATCCGGTGCTTTGCGCAAATTGGCCAGACTGTGCGCGTGGCTCGCCGACAGGGGCAGCAGCATCCAATCGGCACCACTGTCCATGGCACGCTCGGCCCCTTTGAGGTTGGGCACCAAAACCGAAACCACGAGGCCCGGCAGGGTTTTGGCAAAGGTCACCAACTCGGCAGTGTCGGCCAGTTGGGGCAGCAATTTGGGCGGCACGAAAGAGCCGACTTCGATCTCGCGGATGCCCGCGTCGTACGCGCCCTGAATCCACTGCAGTTTCTGCGCGGTAGGCAACGTCCGGGCGATGCTTTGCAGGCCATCGCGCAGGCCCACCTCGCGAACCGTCACGCGTTGGGGCCAGTTGAATGTGCTCATGTTCGGTGTCTTTAAAAGGGATGAGTTGCAAGTTTAATGTTTCCAATCGATCATACAATTCAATTTTGGAAGTCTATTTGTTCCATACAGGAATAACTGAATGCGTGACCTTGATCTGACTTCGCTGCGCCTGTTTGTGACCGTCTGCGACACGGGCAACATGAGCCGCGCCGCCGAAAAGGCCAACATGGTGGCCTCGGCCGTGAGCAAACGGCTGGCCCAGCTGGAGGCCACGGTGGGCGCAAGCCTGATGACCCGGCGCAAGCACGGCGTGGTGCCCACCCCTGCGGGCGAGACCCTGCTGGAGCACGCCCGCAGCATGCTGCTGAGCGCCAGCCGCATCGAGCGCGACATGGCCAGTCACGCCGCCGGCATCCAGGGCCGGGTGAATGTGCTGGCCACGGCCTCGGTCATGGCCGAATCGCTGGCCGACGAGATTGCTGCTTTTCTCAAAATGCCCAAGCACCAGAACATCCAGATCGACCTCGAAGAGCGCATCAGCCCCGAGGTGGTGCGCGGCATCCGCGAAGGTGTGGCGTCCATCGGCATTTGCTGGGACGCGGCCGAAACCGGCCTGCTGCACACCTGCACCTACCGCCACGACCACCTGAGCGTGGCCGTGCCCAAAGGCCACCCGCTGTGCGCATTGCCCGTCGTGCGTTATGCCGACACGCTGGATTTTGAGCATGTGATCATGCCGGTCAACTCCGCGGTGGAAGTGATGCTGCAACGCGAGGCGGTTGTGCTGGGCAAGCGCTTGCAGCACCGCGTGATCGTCACCAACTTTGAGGCCGCGCTGCGCGTGGTGCGGGCGGGCTTGGCCATTGCGCTGGTGCCGCGCGAAGTCACCCACTTGTATGCCGAGGCCTACGGGCTTGACATCCTGCTCTTGCAGGAAAGCTGGTCGCGCAGGCGATTCATCTTGTGCCACCGTGGCGAAGACGTGCTGAGCCCGGCAGCGCACTTGCTGCTGAACCATTTGTCGGCAACCCATTTGGACACCTGAACCATGAACGAACTTACCCTGAACGCGCCGCTGCGCGTGCTTTACCTGAGCCAAGACCCGGCACTGATTCGCCGCCAACTGGCGGGCGAGACCCTGAGCCGCGAACAGGCCGGGCCGCTGCGCGACGATGTCTCGACCGACGAGATCACGCCCGTGCACATCATGAGCCATTACGACGACAGCTTGGGCGACTTTGCCCACACCGGGCTGCGCTGCGGCCATGACAACCCCATCGAACGCCGGGCACTCAGGCAAGCGGGCTTTGCGGTGCTGGTGGCCGGAAGGCGCTACGGCAAAGGCTCTTCGCGCGAGCACAGCCCCACCGCCGAAAAACTGGCGGGTGTGCAGCTGGTCATCGCCGAAAGTTTTGAGCGCATTTACCGGCAGAACGCCGACAACATTGGCTTGTTCACCTCCACCGATTTCGGTCTGCTGGCGCGCATTGAGCGGGGTGAGCACCTCACGCTGGACGATCTGGTGCAAGGGCGCGAGGCCTTGGCAGCGTCGGTTCTGGGCGCAGGGGGCTTGCTGCGCTGGGGGCAGCGGTTTTTGGCGGGCGTGGATTCGGCCGCAGGGGCGACCTCCTACAAGGAACCGCTGCAGCCTTGTGGGAGCGAGCCCCTGCTCGCGAATGCTGGCCTGAGCCACAACACACATTCGGCCGCAGGGGCGGCCTCCCATACAGAGACGACACCTCCAAAATCTGCGGCATTTGGTGGGAGCGAGCCCCTGCTCGCGAATGCTGGCCCTCAAACCCTGTTTGAAAAAATCCTCTTGCGCCACCGCCTGACGGCACCCCACACACCCGAACAGCCACAACCTGGCGACGGACTGTTCGTGCGGGCCGACTGGCGCTTTATCCACGAGTACTACACCGGCATGGCCGTCACGTTGATGAAAACCGCACTGGGCAACGATTACACCCTGCAGCGCCCAGAGCAGATCGTGGTGTTCGAAGACCACACCTCGTATGTCGATGAAAGCCCAGCCCATGTGCGCGGCGGCCTGATCACCAACATGCACGACATGCGCCAGGCGCAGCGCGACTTTGCCGCGCGCCACGGCCTGCGCATGCACCGCACCCTGACCGAAGCTGAAGTGCTGTTGGACGACGGCCGCAACGTGGCCGGCATCTCGCACGCCATGGTGGCCGAGCACTACGCCCTGCCCGGCCAGGTGGTGGTAGGCACCGATTCACACACGCCACACAGTGGTGCTTTGGGTTGTGTGGCCTTTGGTGTGGGCACCACCGACATGGCCAATGCCTTTGTGACCAGCGCAGTGCGCGTGACGCTGCCCGAGTGTGTGCATGTCGAGCTGCAAGGTCAGCTTCCAGCGGGCGTGACCGCCAAAGACCTGATGCTGCACCTGCTGGCCACGCCCTATATCCGCAGCGGCAGCGGGGTGGGCAAGGTGTTCGAGTTTGCGGGCGAGGGCATTGCCCACTTGAGCACCGACGAACGGGCCACCCTCACCAACATGTGCGCCGAGTTGGGTGGGCTGACGGGCATCGTGGCACCCGATGCCGAAACCCTGCGCTTTCTGCGCGAACGGCGCGATGTGGACGCGGTGATCGAGGACTGGATGCACAGCGACGATGGGGCACATTACGCTCACCACATGGCGGTGGACCTGACAAAACTCAGCCCCATGGTGGCGAGGCCCGGTGACCCCGGTCAGGGCTTAGCGCTGGCGGACTTGCCCGAGCGCGTGCACATCGACATCGCCTATGGAGGCTCGTGCACAGCGGGCAAACGCGAGGACTTTGACCACTACCACAGGGTACTTTCTTGGGGCTTGAAAAACGGCCTGAAGGTGCCTGATGGCGTGCAAGTTTTTTTGCAGTACGGCACCACCGCCGTGCGTGATTACTGCTTGGCCCAAGGCTATGACAAGACTTTCGCCGCTTTGGGCGTGCGCATTTTGCAGCCCTCTTGCGGAGCCTGCGCGAACTGCGGGCCGGGTTCATCGACCGATGCGGCGCAAGTCACCGTCAGCGCCATCAACCGCAATTTTCCGGGGCGCTCAGGCCCAGGTCAGGTCTGGCTGGTCAGCCCGCCCACAGTGATGGCGAGCGCTTTAGCAGGGGAATTGATCTCTTTTGAAGACTTGCAGCAACGTACCCGGCCGTGAAAACTGCCACAAGGCTCAGCGGTAAAACGCTTCGACTTGGCCTTTGATTTTGATCAGCAGGGGCTGGCCTTTGCGGTCCAGCGTTTTGCCGGCGGGCACACGCACCCAGCCTTCGCTGATGCAGTATTCCTCGACATCGTTGCGGTCCTTGCCATTGAAGCGGATGCCGATGTCGTGCTCGAACACGGCGCGCACATGGTGCGGGCTGCGGGCGTCAATGGCCAGGCGGTCGGGCAGTGCGGGGCGGGAGGATGTGTCGGTAGAGGTATCGGTCATGGCTTTGAACTTGTAAAAAACCTACCGAATCTATACCAAAAACCAGCGCCTTTTCCGGTTTTGTCCCACGCAGGTGCAAGCAAGCGCATCAATGGACAAATTTGATCCGAACGCACAACTGGTAACCCACACCCCAGACCGATTTGATGGCGGGCTCGTCGCCCTCGGTTTGTGCGCTTTTGAATTTCTTGCGCAAACGGGCAATCATCTCTTCCAGCGCGTGCTTGCTCATGGCGGCGTCATCGTCCTCGTCCTCGTCCGCAAACAAATCACACAACACGGCGGACTCCAGGGTGTTGTCTTTGGCCTGCACCAGCGCCAGCAAAATGGCTTTTTCCTTGCTGGTCAAGCGCAGTTTTTGGGTAGGGTCTGGCCCCAGCAAGGTGCGATCGCGCAAGCTCAGCGACCACTCCTGCGCCGTTTGCGTCTGCTTAAGACGTCGCCCCAAACTCATCAACACCAAAACCAGCTCGTCTGGCGCGACCGGCTTGGTCATGTACACATCTGCGCCGCCCTGTTTGTAACCCGCAATCCGGTCATTCAGGGCCACACGGGCGGTCATGATCACGATGCCGGCATCGGGTCGAGACTGCCTGACGCGACGGCAAATGCTCAAGCCATTTTCACCGGGTAAATTCAGATCGATCAGGTAAAGATCAAAGGCGATGCGGGCATTCAAATCGTCCAGACCCGCTGCACTGTTGACCGCGTGCACGTCAAAACCGTGGGACCGAAGATGCACTTCAATTTCCTCACGGAGCAAGCGGTCGTCCTCTACCAAAGCCACCACCAAGGGCCAAGGACCGCCTGTCCCATCATTTTTCAGAGCATTCAACGGGGAAACCTCACTTCGAAGATCACGTCTTGATCGATTTGTAGATAGCGCACTGTGGCACCCATTTTTTGCGCGGCCGAATTCACCAGACTCAAACCGATGCCCATGCCAGGGCTGTTTTGGAAACTCGGGTGGCGGTAATAACGTTCAAACAATCGGTTTTCGTCGGGCAAACGCTCGTGGGCAACACGGTTGCTGATCCGGAAACTGGTGATCGCGGGAACCTCGTTGTCGATGGTGATTTTGATTTTTCCATCGGTTGAATATTTGACAGCGTTGCTGACCAGGTTCTCCACAATGAGGGCCAAAAAATGCGGATCGGCAAGAAACGATGCGCCCTGCAGGATGCTCAATTCAAACCGGTCTGCATCTTGATACTCCTGCATGACCACGTTCATCAATTCCTGCGCCGAAATCGTTTCCGCAGAATCGCGCACATCGTGGCGTTCGATTTTGTTGGACAAGGCCACGTGCTCGATCATCGCATCCATGCGGTTCACAGAAGCATCGATGCGCTGGACACGCTCAATCGAATCTCCTTGTTCTTTGGCGGCCATCTTCAGTGAAGCCAAGGCAAATTTGATGGTGCTCAACGGCGTTTTTAACTCATGGGTCAGCATGTCAATCAGCTCTCTGCGTTCCTTGAGGTTTTCCTGGTGGGCTTTGGACTGCGCTGCCTCCATCTGAAAGCCCTGCAGCTCTTTCAATTTCTCGATCTTGCGGTTGGATTTTTCAGTCGCCACAACCCAAAAAACGGCCATGCCGATGGGCACCCCATTGAGCCGCCAGTCTCCAGTGGATTGAAAAACAGTGATTTGCTCCAAAACGTCCGAAAATCCGTAAGTGGCAAAGACCCCCAGCGTGGCGAGAACCAAAAACAGAGACCAACCTGTCAACAAAATCGTTCGTAATTTGGGCGGAAAGTTTTGAGATGACAACACGCCCCACAACTGCACGATGGAATTGACCCACATCACCACAAAATTGATCTTCAATGCCGAATCGGTATGGCCTGTCACCAACCACAAAAGGTTCATGCCACAGACCATCAACAGGGCCACGACCGCTTTGGGATAGAAGGTCGCAGGACTGCATGCCCGCAGGGCTGCCCAGCCCAGCAGGATGACGAAAGGCACGCGGATGACTTGCCCCAAGTTGCTCATGTGATTGACGGTTTCGGCCGTCAACATCGGCAACCACTGCGCCAACAGGCCGCTGTTGGCGGCAATCATGAACACCGCCGATGCCTGAAGCCAGCAAAACACATGCAGCAAGACCGAACGTTCTAGAAGCAGGAAGACGAGCGACAGCACCAGCACGGCGACCCCCAAGGTCAAAGACGCCGTCATCTGCTGGATGCGGCCTATGGCATTGGGCATCACCTCGTCAGATGAAACAAGGGCCGTATTGACCACCCTGACCGTGTCGGTCTGTATTTTTAAATACGCGGTGACCGGGCTCCTTTTTGGCGCGTCGAACGAAAAACAATACAGGTCATCTGGGCAGTTTTTCCATGACTTGACAAAACGGTCTCCGCCTTGCTGTTCCACCCATTGCCCGTTTTCCTCAACATAAAACTCCAGCTGATCCAGGGAATACGGCCCCACCCTGAGGACCAAACGCTCCTCGGGAGTGGTCTGTGCCGCATCGACCTTCGATGCATTCGCATGTATTTGCAGCCGGATCCAGGTTTCGCCCTTCACGAACCCCAGTCGAAGCTCACCTTGATAAGGTTTGAAGTCCAGCAACTGCGCCGCTTCCAAGGTTCGGTTTGACACCTCATCATGGTGGAACGCGGTGTCGAGCCGAAAGCGTGTTTCAGCCGCAAGCACAGACACTTGGAAAAACAACAATAACAACAGAGAAAACAGGTACTTCATGGTTTGGCCAAATCATAGGAGCTGGGGCTTGATAAAACCGCAGCCCAATGAAATTGCAGCGGATTTGGCGCCTGAAGTGAGAGCAATTGTGAGCTTTCACGGCGTCGATACAACAACAGGCCGTTTCTTCGTGAGGATCTGTGCGCTTCTATGAATTTTGGTGTGAAAACCCACAGGGCAAAGGGTTAGATTCCAGTCCATCTTGTGCTCACTTTTTCAGGACCAACACCATGGCTTCTTTTCAACAATTGCAACAACAAAAAGCCGAACTGGATTTAAAAATTGCCCAGTCAATGGACGCGGCCAAAAGAATGGCCGCCGAGTTGGAGCAAGCTCAAATACGCCACGAAGAAATTGAAACAGGCACAGCACAAATCATGGCGCTTATGGAAAAGTACAACCTGAGCAAGGAAGATCTTTTCCCAGGTTCGTCACCATCCAAGGTAACGAACTTGCCGCTGAAAGAATCCAAAACGCTGGCTGAGATGCGTCAGTACTTCAATCGCCGCTGATCACACCATGACCAGCGGTCAGCAATCCGCCCATGTCCACAGCTTGGCAGCCCTTCAGAATCGGGCACCCGCAACCAGACTGGTATGGTCGCGATCGATTTGCAGGTTGTATCGGCCACCGCTGTAACGGTGGTACTGAATCTCACCAAAATAGCGCCGCCCAAACTCCGCGCGCAAGGCTGGGCGCAGCAGAGTTCGACCTTCGGCGTAAGCACCGTCGTGAGCGTAGCCCCTGACATCCCGGGCCCACAACAAAGAGGGCGTCCAGCTGATGCCCGAACCGGCTGGGGCATAGCGGGCTGAAGCCAGCATTCTCAGACCCCAGGCGCTCGATGAAATGTAGCCATCATGGGTGCAGGTCTTGCCAGGCACGGTGTCCACACAGGCGGGCCCCCCGGCATAGGCTGCGCCGTTGTAGGCCAAGGGCCGGCCGTAACGCAACACCGCAGGGTCGGGCAGGCCGCGCACCTGGCTGATGCCAACTTCGGCCAACAAGCTGATGCGCTCTGCGCCCAGGGTTTTGGGAAACACCGTGTCCATGCCCAAGCTGGCCGTGGCCACGCCAAAACGGTCGTAAGCGTCAAAGCTGGCGCCCACAGGCAAAGAGTTGCTGCCTTTGTTCAGCGCCAGCACCGAGGCCGGGCTGCGGGAGGCAAAGCTGGCGAGCACGTCAAAGGCGTTCAGCATGACCGGCTGATGCGGGCGGTAAGCCATTTCGCCCAACAGGCGCGTGGTCGGGGCCAGCTTTTTGATGAAACTCAAGCCCAGCAAAGACACATCTTCAGGATAGACCATGGCGTAGCTGACCGAGTGAACACCCGGCGTCAGAGCGTTGAGGGTCATGCGCAAGCTGGGGTTGGCGCTGTGGGTGTTCATGGCAAAAAATTTAACATCGGCATCCCAGGGCTCGGCCTTGTAACCCACCAAAAGGCCGTAGGCGCCTGCACTGGCCGCCTTCACATCGGCATTGCGGTGCAAATAAGCGCCACTGGCCAGCAGGCTTTGCTCGGACGCACCGGCCAGCGCCGCAAACTCGCAGCCCTGTGGCGCAAACGACTGCACGTCGAAATAGGTACCGCACCCAGGCAGGACCGTGCTGCGCGACTCGTAGGCCGCAAAGCCCTCCAGACGCCACAGCTTGCCCAACGCCCACTGGGCACTGACCATGCCCACGGGCAAACGCGCCTCCGAGGGCAAAGCCCCTGGGCGCAGCATGGCGGCCACATCGGTGGGGTTGATGGCCGCATTCACACCGCCCATGCTCAACACAGGCCCACCCCACGCGAGCACTTGGCGGCCCAGACGCAGTTGGAGTGATGCGTCAGTGCCTGCATCGAGCTGCCCGTACACGAAGACTTCATGTAAATCAAGGTTGCCGAACCGGGCGCTGGGCGCAAACCCCTTGTCACTGAGCGGCTGGTTGGGCTGAAAGCCGTTGGGATAATTGCCATAGGCCGCGTTTTTCTCGCCCAGCGCAAAATCGTGCCAGGCCCTGCCACGCACAAAGAGGCCCATGTTGTCTTTTTTCAGGTCCAGGTCCCACACGAGCTTGAGCACATTGGAAATGGCCTCGCCTTTGGCAAAGTTCAGATTTGACCCGCCGGTCTGGCCCTGCAAGTTGCCCTTGGGCGTGCCGGGCACAGCCCTGGAGGGCCAATCGGCATAAGCGTCCGGACTGGGCGATTCGGTGCGGATTTGCGTGCCCCAAGTGACCGAGCCATGGAACTTGGCCTCAACACCCTCACCCAGCTGGATGTCGATGGCAGCAGCCTGAAAACAAGCCGCAGCCATGGCCGAGAAAACCAGCGCGTTTCTTGTTGTGGTCACTTGGATATTCCTTGCTGTCAAACGGGTGGGCCCTGTCGCTGAGCCCCATGATTGGCCGCCACTCTGTTTGAAACCTCGCTCACCCGAACACGGGGCTGGTATTTTTGACATTTATACCGATTATTGACCTTTGGTCAGTGCAATGGCGCATGCGCACGCTTTCATCTTTGCGATTGAAGGGACATTCACGCACTTGGTGGCAAAATGCCCGGTCCTTAAAACATGCCGACACAAGGCGTGTGTCCCACGCCCGGGTTTCGACCCTTCCGCTTGACTTCCCCCATTCATGATGACCTCCCCCGCCGGCACGCTCGGCATCGATTTCGGCACGTCCAACTCCGCCATGGCCTGGCTCGGCCCCGAGGGCACTGCCCGCCTGATTCCGCTGGAGGGCGAGGCGCTGGCCATGCCCACGGCCGTGTTCTACAACGCCGAAGACCAAAGCACCCACTTCGGGCGCGACGCCCTCAAGCACTACTTGGAAGGCACCGACGGGCGTTTGATGCGTTCGCTCAAAAGCCTGTTGGGCAGCCCGCTGCTGCTGGAGACCACGCAAATCGGGCATCAGCAAATCAGTTTTCAGGACATCATCGCCACCTTTTTGGCCACCCTGCGCGAACGCGCCACGCAGCACTTGGGCAGCGCGCCGCGCCGCGTGGTGATGGGCCGCCCGGTGCATTTTGTGGACGAAGACCCCGAGCGCGATGCGCAAGCCGAAGCCTCGCTGCGCCAGGCGGTCGAGGCGGTGGGTTTTGACGCGGTGTCGTTTCAGCTGGAGCCGATTGCCGCCGCGCTGGATTACGAGCAGCGCCTGACGAAAGAAAGCACTGTGCTGGTGGTGGACTTGGGGGGCGGCACCTCGGACTTCACAGTGGTGCGTTTGGGGCCTGAACGCATGCGGCACGCCAACCGCAGTGCCGACATTTTGGCGACCACGGGTGTGCACATTGGCGGCACCGACTACGACCGCCAGCTCAACTTGGCGCAGGTCATGCCGCTGCTGGGCTACAAACACACCGGCCCCGAACAGCGCGAAGTGCCCAGCCGCGTGTTTTTTGACTTGGCCACCTGGCACCTGATCCATTGGCAATACCAACCCAAGGCCATCGCCCACGCCAAAACCCTGCGCAGCAATTACAGCGATCCGCTTTTGCACGAGCGCCTGATGCAGGTGTTGACCGAGCGCCACGGCCACCTGATGGCGCACGAGGTGGAGCAGGCCAAGATCCGCTGCTCGGTCACCCGGGCAGACACGGGCATTGCGCTGGCGGTGATCGAACACGGCTTGCAAGCGCGCCTGGGCGTGAGCGACATGCAGGCGCATTTGCACGGCTTGCTGGACCGCACGGTGGCTTGCGCGCGCGAATGCGTGCAGCGCGCAGGCCTCACGGATGCCTCGCTGGATGCGGTTTACCTGACGGGCGGATCATCGGCCTTGAGCACTTTTCAGACCGCCTTGCAGGCCGAATTTGCGGGCGTGCCGCTGGTCGAGGGCGATTTGTTTGGTGGTGTGGCGCTGGGCCTGGCCTACAGCCGCTGATGGCACGCTGGGCTCAGGGCGTCCAAACGCCCCGATAAAAGCGGTTCAAGCCCAGTCTTCACCCTCGCCCCAGGATGCATCACCGGCATCCGCCAGATCGGCAGACGGAGCAGAAGGTGAAACCTGCCCCGGTAAGGCCTCTTCCGGGGCGGCGCTCTGCGGCGATCCCGGGGGTGTTGACTGGTTGTGGTGCCCCATGAGGCTTTGCACGCCCTGAAACAACAAACCGCCGGCCACAACACCTGCGGCCGTGGTGGCCACCTGGGCCATCAAGCCTCCACCCCAGGCGCTGGCCTGAGGGGCTGCACCACTGGCCACCGCACGGCTTTGGGCCGGCACTACTGAGGCTGCAGGGGCAGGCGATGGCACGGCCGCCGCCACGGTACTCCGGCCCCAGGCTTGCGCACCAGACATCAAAAATGAACTGGCAGCTGGTGCGACCGTGCTGGCGCTCAGCAAGCGGGCAGCTTGCTCGGCACATTGGGCCTCCAGTTGCTGGATGCGCTCTTGCGCCGCGTCCAGCGCCAGCCCCAAGCCCATGGCGCGCTGCACCAGCAAATAAGCCGCATCGGCTTGCAAGGCCACGGCCTCACGGATCAGGGCATCGGCTATGGGATCCTTGGGGTCGGCGCGGGTCTGGCGCAAAGCGGTCAAAAACTGCTGAAGCTGGTCACGTTCTGTGGCGTTCATGGTGAGAGCCCTTCCTGGTTAGCTGATGGTCTGAAGCAATCCATTATGGGTTTGCACTGAGTGCGCGCAAGCGATGGACCCCGGCGAACTCAGGTCTTTTGCAGGTACACATAAGCGCCCATGAGGGGCTGCGCCTGGTCCAGCCGCAAAGGGGCGCGGTGCACCTTGGCCCAGCGCCAGCCGTGCTCTGCGGCCAGTTTTTGCAGATAGGTCAGGGCGTGTGCGTAGCGCAGGCTGCTGTGCAGCTGCACCTCAAATCCCGGATCGGCCTCTTCCACGGTAAACGCAAGCCACCCCCCAGGTTTGACACGGGGACTCAAAGCCTCGAAGACGGCATCGAGCCAGCCCACATAAATGAATACGTCGGCGGCCAACACCAGGTCGGACTTTGTCGTGGCTTGCTGGAGAAAGCTCACCAAATCCTGGGCATGCAAGCTGTCGTAAACGCCCAAGCTTTGCGCCTTGACCACCATCGCCGAAGACAGGTCCACCCCCGACAAATGTTCTGAACGAGGGCGGATCAAAGGACCGCACAAACCTGTGCCGCAACCCAAGTCCCACACCTGCCCGAAACGGGCCGCCGGGTCCGCAGGCAGATGCTGCAGCAGCACGCTGTGCCCTTGGTAGCCCAGTTGCCCCACCAGGTGCGATTCAAAGTCATCGGCGTACTGGTCAAACAGTTTTTCCACATAAGCCGCCGGTGCGTTCACCACGGGCTGCTCCGGGTTGAGGGCGGCCAGGTAATAGCGGTGCAATTCGGGATCGGCCCCCAAGTCCAAGGCCCGCTGGTAGGCCGCGATCGCCTGAGTGGTCTGGCCCATGTCGCGCTGCACATGGGCCCGTTGGCTCCAGGCCTCGGCCAACTCGGGGTCGTGCTTCAGGGCTTGATCGAAGGCCTGCAGCGCTTGCGGCAAACGCCCCTCGTGCGCCAAGCATTGGCCCCAGCCCAAACAAAACTGGGCACCGTCGGCCCCCAAGGCGCGGGCCTGCTCGTGGCAGTGCAAGGCTTGCGGCCAATCGCCCAAGGCCATGGTCGCCACGCCCCAAGCCATCCAGGCGTCGCGCTGGCTGGCATCGGCCGCCAGGGCTTGCCGCAGGCACTCGTCGGCCCGCTCAAAGCGGCCCAGGTGCACGCAGCTGACACCCAGGTTCAGCAGCACAGAGGGCCTGCCCGGCGCGTGCCGCAAAGCTTGCTCAAAAAAACCGGCGGCCGCCTCGTAATCGTGGCGTTCAAACTGTTCGATGCCAGCCACAAAGGCTTGGCGGGCTTGTTCGAGTGAAGGGTCCATGATCGCCAGTGTGACACAGGCTTTGGGACCCTTGGAGGGCCCCATTCCCGTGCAAGGCACAATGCTTTGCAACATGCGAACACCGGAGACACCATGAAAGAAACCCCTTACGCCTGGGTGGTGGTTTGGGCCACTTTTATGTGCCTGGCCTTGATTTTTGGGGTGTCGTACTCGTTCGCGGCATTTTTTGAATCGTTTGCCGTCGAGTTTTCGGCGCAGCGGGCCGATGTGTCCTGGATTTTTGGCCTGTCGGGTTTTGTCTACTTTGTGATGGGCGCTGGCGGCGGCATGCTGGCCGACCGCTTCGGGCCGCGCATCGTGTGCTCGGCGGGCATGGCACTCATTGCGCTGGGCTTAATGGCCACCAGTTGGGCCACGTCTTTGTTCGCGGTGTACCTGAGCTATGGCTTGTTGGTCGGCTTGGGCATTGCCCTGGTCTACACCCCATCGATTGCCAGCGTGCAGCCTTGGTTCACCACCCGGCGCGGTCTGGCCGGGGGCATTGCCAGTTCGGGCGTGGGCGCGGGCACCTTGCTGGTGCCGGTGTTGGTGGCCATGGCGATTGGCCCCATGCCCTGGCGCGAGGCGATGCAGGTGCTGGCACTGGGCGTGTTGGTGCTGGGTTTGTTGTCGGCAGCCTTGTTGCGGCGCGCGCCTGCAGCACCATCCAGCGGGTCCGGCGGCTCGGCCTCCGGCCTGAGTTTGCGCGAGACCCTGCGCAGCCCAACGTTTCGCTGGTTGTACCTGGCCACGGTATTGGCTTCGCCGGTGATGTTCATCCCGTTCGCGCACGTATCGGCCTCGGCGCGTGACTTGGGCTTGGGCGAAGCCTTTGCCGTGGGGCTGGTGGGCTTGATTGGGGTGGGCAGTTTGGTCGGGCGCTTTGCCATCGGCCTGCTGGCCGACCGGCTGGGGCGGGCGCAGACGCTGGTGCTGATGCAGCTGTCCATGGGCGCGTCGTATGTGCTGTGGGGTGCGGCGAGCGGGCAGGGGTTGCTGGTGGTGTTTGCGCTATGGTTTGGCCTGAGTTATGGCAGCATCGTGTCTCTTTTGCCCGCCATTTGCATGGACTACTTTGGCGGCAAATCGGTGGCCAGCGTGGTGGGCACGCTCTACAGCGGCGCGGCTTTTGGCAACTTGTTAGGCCCGGTGCTGGCCGGTGCGGTGTTTGACCACAGCGGCCACTACCTGGGTGTGATGGCGGTGTGCGGGGTGCTGTCGCTGAGCGCGACCTGGGCCTCTCGGCAGATGAAACGCAGTGGGCAGGTGACTTATTGAACCTGCGTTCTGTTGGCAGCGGATGGACCCAGCATGGAGGTTGATGGTTTTTTGTAGGAGCCCACCCTGTGGGCGATGGCTTGCCTTGGCGGTATGCGTGAAATCGCCCACAGGGTGGGCTCCTACCAAGAAACTTGTAGCGCTTAAGCTTGAGGCTTTGGCGGAACAACGCTGAAAAGACAAAAGGACTTGCATGCACAACGATTTGCACGCGCTGCGGCGCATCCTCAAAACGTGCACCACCATCGCCGTGGTGGGCTTGTCGGCTGAGTGGCACCGGCCCAGCTATTTCGCGGCCAAGTACATGCAGTCGCATGGCTTCAAAATCGTGCCCGTGAACCCGCGTTATGCGGGCACGCCTGTGCTGGGCGAGACCTGTTATGCCAGCTTGGGCGACATCCCTTTTAAGGTGGACATGGTCGATGTGTTTCGCCGCGCCGAAGACGTGCTGCCGATTGCCGAGCAAGCGGTGCAGATCGGCGCGCGTTGCCTGTGGCAGCAACTGGGCGTGGCCAACCCCGAGGCCGATGCGCTGGCCCGGCAAGCCGGGATGGATTCGGTGAGCAACCGCTGCGTGAAGATCGAGCACGCACGGCTGTTTGGCGGCCTGAATTGGGTGGGCGTGAACACCGGCATCATCTCGGCGCGGCGGATGGTGTGAGGCGCACCATCGCCCACGGGGTGGGCTCCTACCAAAACAAGCACGCGTCACGCCCCATGGCCGACATGTTGTTTTGCCATTTTTGAACCGACTTTTTGATACCGAACACCATGACCGACCGCCAATTCCACCCCGAGACCCTGGCCATTCACGCCGGGCAGATTCCCGATGCGGCCACCGGCGCACGCGCCTTGCCCATCTACCAAACCAGCAGCTTTGTGTTTGACAGCGCCGAGCACGCGGCATCGCTGTTCAACCTGCAGACCTTTGGCAATGTCTATTCGCGCCTGAGCAACCCCACGGTGGCGGTGCTCGAAGAACGCGTGGCCGCACTCGAAGGTGGGCGCGCTGCGGTGGCCAGTGCCTCGGGCATGGCGGCCGAAACCATGGCGCTCATGACCATCTTGCAAGCGGGTGACCATGTGGTGGCTGCTGGTGCTTTGTACGGCGGCTCGGTCACCATGCTGGCCGTGAGCCTGGCCAAGTTCGGCATCGAGACCACGTTTGTGGACGCGACCCAACCCGAAGCCTTTGACGCCGCCATGCGCCCCAACACCCGCGCGGTGTACGCCGAAAGCCTGGGCAACCCGAGCATGGTGGTGCTGGACATCGCCGCCGTGGCCGAGGTGGCCCACGCGCACGGCGTGCCGCTCATCATCGACAACACCGTGCCCAGCCCGCTGCTGTGCAATCCACTGGCGCTGGGGGCGGACATCGTGGTGCATTCGGCCACCAAATACCTGGCGGGCCACGGCACCACCTTGGGTGGCGTGGTGGTTGAAGGCGGTAAATTTCCTTGGGACAACGGCAAGTTTCCGGGCATGACCGAGCCGTCCAAGGGTTACCACGGCGTGAAGTTTTACGAAACCTTTGGCGACTTTGGTTTCACCATGCGCTGTCGCATGGAGAGCCTGCGCGTGTTTGGCGCAGCGCTCAGCCCCATGAGCGCCTGGCAAATTCTGCAAGGCGTCGAGACCCTGCCGCTGCGCATGCAAAAGCACTGCGACAACGCTTTGGGCGTGGCGAAGTTTTTGCAGGCCGACCCGCGTGTGGCCTGGGTCAACTATCCCGGCTTGCCCGACCACCCGCAGCACACGCTGATGCAACGCCAAATGCGCGGGGCCTCGGGTCTGCTGTCGTTTGGTGTGAAAGGTGGTTTGGCGCAGGGCGTGACCTTCATCGAGTCGGCCCAGTTCATGAGCCACCTGGTCAACATCGGCGACACCCGCACCCTGATCAGCCACCCCGCCAGCACCACGCACCGTCAGCTTGACGAAGCCCAGCAACTGGCCGCAGGCGTGCCGCCTGACATGGTGCGCATTTCGGTGGGGCTGGAGAATCTGGACGACATCTTGTGGGACATCGACCAGGCGCTGGACAAAGCCAGCCGCTGAGTCGATGCCTTGGCACATGGGCTGTGACCGTCACGGCGCGTGCCGCGCCCTATCGCCCACGGGGTGGGCTCCTACAGGGAGAGGCTCGGGTTTTGTGGCCATGGCCCGTGTCGCGCCTTATCGCCCATGGGGTGGGTTTAAACGGGTCAGTGCTGGATTTTTGTAGGAGCCCACCCCGTGGGCGATGGCTTGTGCGCCCAGGGCGATGCACACATTGACAACTCAAGCGCACCACACAATCAAGGCGCAGATCAACGCGCCAGCAAGGCCTGCTTGCGCCTGCGCTCCGCCTGCAGCAGCCCCAGCCCGGCCGCCACCACCAGCGCAATGCCGCACCAGGCCAACACATTGGGCACATCGCCCCACATCCAATACCCCAGCACCAAGGCCATCAACAAACCGCTGTAGCGAAAAGGCCCGATCACGCTCATGTCACCCAGCCGCATGCTCAGCGTGAGCAGGTGGTAACCCGCCGCCAAACACAGCGACGCGCCGAACAGCAGCCACAGGTGCTGCGTGGCCATGGGTTTCCAGGGCTCGAACAAACTCCACACGCCCGACAGCAGCATCACCATGGTGGAGGTGGACAAGGTGATCAGCAGCGAAGGCACTTGGGCAGGCACCAGGCGCGTCATGAAATCTCGCCCCGCGTGCAGCACCGCCGCAAACAGGCAGAGCAAGGCATAGGCATTGAAGTCGCCCACGCGCGGCTGCACCACCAACAACACACCGGCAAAACCCAGCACGATCAGCGCCCAACGGCCGGGGGTGACCTGCTCCTTCAAAAAGAACACCGCCATCAAAGTCAAGAACAAAGGGCCCGCCAAGTTGATGGCCGTGGCGTTGCCCAGCGGCATGTGAAATACCGCCGTGAGGTAAGTGAAGGACGCCAGGCTGTCGAGCACGGCGCGGGCAGGCACCGAACGTGTCAGCGTGGTGCGCCAGCGTTGCAACTGGCCCATCCAGCCAGCCAGGGCCAACAGCAGCGCCGTGGTCATCACGCCGCGCACAAAAATCAGTTGCGGGGTTGAAAGGTCCGTGCTGACCCACTTGACCAAGGCATCGTTGACCACAAAAAACACCATCGCCCCGGTCATGGTGACGATGCCGCGCCGGTTGTGCTGGCTCATGCCGCCAATCCTCGCAGAAACGGCAAGGCCTGAGCCAGCAGAGCGTCAGGCGCTTCTTCGGCGATGTAGTGGCCGCAGGGCAGCGCCTGGCCCGAGACCCGGGTGGCCACTTTTTGCCATTCCACAAGCGGATCAAAACAGCGCTGCACCACGCCTTGTGCGCCCCACAGCACCTGCAGCGGCATCTCCAGCTTCCTGCCTTGGGCGATGTCCTCCCGGTCGTGCACCAGATCAATACCTGCTGACGCCCGGTAGTCTTCGCACAGGCCTTGTGCGGCACCGGGCAGGGCCAGGCAGCGCTGGTATTCGTCCAGGGCGCGGGCATCAAAAGGGGCCAGCCCGGCGCTGCGGTTGCCCATGACATCGGTCACATAGGCGGCCGGGTTGGCCTGGATCAGGCGTTCGGGCAGGGGTTGCGGCTGGATCAAAAAGAACCAGTGCCAATAGGCGCGGGCAAAGGCCTCGGTGGTCTGTTCGTACATGGCCAAGGTGGGCGCGATGTCGAGCAGGGCCATGCGGCTGACCGCATCCCCATGGTCCATGCCCAGGCGGTGCGCCACACGCGCACCCCGGTCGTGGGCCAACACCACAAAGCGCGCAAAACCCAGCTGCTGCATCAAGCTCACCTGGTCTTGCGCCATGCTGCGTTTGGCGTAAGCCGCGTGGTCCGGCCCGCCTTCGGGCTTGGACGAGTCGCCATAGCCACGCAAGTCGGCCGCCACCACGGTGAAATACTGGGCCAGCGTGGGGGCCACTTTGTGCCAGATGGCCAGGGTTTGGGGGTG
>JBIKQY010000171.1:0-5852 GCA_044349465.1 Limnohabitans sp.
AGCCCGAAGAGTTCGCACGCTTTGCCGCCATGCTCTGCTACGTGCGCATGGACCTGTCCCAGCCCGCTTCTTACGCAGCGCTGGCCGAACGCCTGGCCGAGCGCGAGACCGACAGCGTGGTGATGTACTTGTCCACCGCGCCCAGCCTGTTCACCACGGTGTGTGAACAACTCGCCGCCAATGGCCTCAACACCGCCAAAACCCGCATCGTGCTGGAAAAACCGCTGGGCCAAGACCTGGCCTCCAACCGCTCGATCAACGAGGCGGTGGGCCGCGCTTTCAAAGAACAGCAAATCTTCCGCATCGACCACTACCTGGGCAAACCGGCGGTGCAAAACCTGTTTGCCATGCGCTTTGGCAACGCCTTGTTTGAGCCCCTGTGGCGGCGCGAGCACATCGCCAACATCCAGATCACCATGTCCGAAGAGCTGGGCGTGGAAAAGCGCGGCGGTTTTTACGAGACCACCGGCGCTTTACGCGACATGGTGCAAAACCACGCGCTGCAACTGCTGTGCGCCATCGCCATGGAGCCGCCCATCAACGCGCATGCCGACGCCATCCGCGACGAAAAGCTCAAAGTGCTGCGCGCCCTCAAACGCTGGACGCCCGAGACCCTGAGCCAACACGTCATTCGAGGGCAATACAACGCCGGCAATGTGGAAGGCAAAGCCGTACCCGCCTACCGCGACGAACCCGGCGTGAATGCCGCGAGCAGCACCGAAACCTTCGTGGCCCTGCGCACCGAAATCGCCAACTGGCGCTGGGCGGGCGTGCCCTTTTACATCCGCACCGGCAAGCGCATGGCCTCACGCGAGGCGCACATCCAGATCAATTTCCGACCCACGCCGCACGAAATCTTCAAAAGCCCGGTGGGCCAGGTGAACAAATTGGTGATCCACCTGCAACCCAAAGACGGGCTGGAGCTGCACCTGTTTGCCCAAGGCCAAAGCAAACGCGGCCAGGGCAGCGGCGGGGCCACTTTGAGCCCGGTGCACCTGGACCTGGACTTTGACAAACGCTTTGGCAGCGAACGCGTGGGCGCCTACGAGCGCTTGCTGCTCGATGTGCTGGACGGCCGCCTGAACCTGTTTGTGCGCAGCGACGAGCAAGAAGAGGCCTGGCGCTGGGTCGAGCCCATCTTGCAACACTGGAAAAACGACCCCACCGGCCCACGCCCCTACGCCGCAGGCACCTGGGGCCCCAGCGCATCGAGCGCCATGATCGCCCGTGACAGCTTTTGCTGGTCCGAAGAAAGCTAAAAGGAATTCCACCATGCTCGACCGAATCAAAGCCTCCTTACCCTCCCTGGCCCCGGCCGAGCAACGCGTGGGCAAACTGGTGCTGGCAGACCCCCGCGCCTTTGCCAAGCTGCCTGTGACGGAGTTGGCCGACCGCGCCCATGTGAGCAAACCCACCGTGGTGCGCTTTTGCCGCAGCGTGGGTTACGACGGCTTGTCCGACTTCAAGCTCAAGCTGGCCGGCAGCGTGAGCGAAGGCGTGCCCTTCATCCACCGCAGCGTGGACGCCGACGACAAAACCAGCGACATCGCCGTCAAGGTCATCGACAACACCGTGGCCGCGTTTTTGAAGTACCGCAACGACGCCAGCTCTTTTGCGCTGGAACACGCCGCCCAAGCCCTGGCATCCACGCAGAAAACCAACCGCCGCATCGAGTTTTATGGCGTGGGCAACTCCGGCATCGTGGCGCAAGACGCGCAGCACAAATTTTTCCGCCTGGGTGTCAACGCCATCGCCTACAGCGACGGCCACATGCAGGTCATGAGCGCCTCCATGCTCAAACCGGGTGACTGTGCGGTGATCATCTCCAATTCGGGCCGCACCCGCGACCTGATGGACGCCTGCGACATTGCCAAAAAGCAAGGTGCCACGACCATCGTCATCACCGCCAGCGGCTCACCGCTGGCCAGCGCCGGGCACATCCACCTGACGGCCGACCACCCCGAGGGCTATGACAAATACAGCCCCATGGTCTCGCGCTTGCTCCACCTGCTGATCATCGACATCCTGGCCACCACCGTGGCCCTGAGGATTGGTGAAGCGCTGCAACCTGCGCTGCGCGACATGAAGAAAAACCTGAGCAGCAAGCGGTACACCTGAGGGGCCAGGTCAGCAAGGGTTCACCGCGCCGAATTTATAAAAAGTCAATCAGCGCAAATGGGCCGTCTCAGGCAGCAGGCCAACTCAGGCGAATGGCTGTGCCGCGCCCATCGGCCAAGGGGCTGCGCACACCGACTTGCGCCCCGTGCTGGCTCGCAATTTCTTTCACAATGGCCAGCCCCAGGCCGCTGCCGCTCACACCCGAGGGCGCGGCGCGGTAAAAACGCTCGAACACATGGGCCTGGTGCTCAGGCGCGATGCCCGGGCCATCGTCCTCCACTTCCAGCCACCCCTCCCCCACCCGCACCGTGATGTGTGTGCCCGCAGGGCCGTGGTGAATGGCGTTGTCGATCAGGTTGCTCAAGGCCTCGTGCAACAACAGGTCCACGCCTTGCACCTCGCATTGCGCCACCTGCACCTCCAGCCCCAGGTCATCGCCCAGCTGGTGGGCACGCATCAGGTGCTCTTGCGTCACGCGCCGGGCCAGCGCCACCAAGTCCACCGTTTGCGGGCTGTGCATTTCGCGGGCATGCTCGACCCGTGTCATGGCCAGCAGTTGCTCGGTCAGGCGCACGGCGTCGTCGGTGGTTTGCTTGGCCGCAGACAGCAAGGTCTGCGCCTGATTGGGTTCGGCATTGCGCTGGGCCAGCGCCAGCTGCGTTTTGAGGGCCGTGAGGGGCGTGCGCAACTGGTGCGCAGCGTTGTCCAAAAAGCGCTTGCGGATCTCGATCAAGCGGCCCAATCGGTCCAGATAGCTGTTCAGGGTCTCGATCAGGGGCCGCAACTCGCGTGGCAAATCTGGTGGCTGAATGGGCGAAAAGTCGTCGTCGGCCTTGTTCGCCAATTGCTGGCGAAACGCCTCCAGCGGCCGGATGCCACGCTGCACACCCCAGATCACCAAAATCGCAGCCGCCAACAGCAACAAGCCTTGGCTGCCCAAGGTGTCCCACAAAATGTTCTGAATCAATTGCTGACGCGCCTCCATGGTTTCGGCCACCGTGATCTTGATCAGCGGCTCGCTCAGGCCCGCGTCCTCCATGACGTGTGTGAGTTGCGCCAGGCGCACGGGTTGGTTCAGGTACACCCCGTCGTCGAACTGCACCAAGGCAAAGTACTTCACGGCCGACTGCGGGCGCACAGGCGCATCGGGCAAAGCCGCCACACCGGCCAAGTACTGACCCGCGGGGGTGGAGACTTTGTAAAACAATCGCGAGCCGGTGTGGTTTTCAAACAAGTAGCCTGCTGCCTTCATCACGTCCAGCTGCAGGCGACCATCGCGCCAATCCAGCTCTTCGGCCAGGGTGCGGGCGGCCAGGTACAAGGACCGGTCGTAGGCCTCGTTGGCTGCATGCACTGCATTGCCATAGCCCACCCAGGCGTTCACGCCGATCAACGCCACCAAGGGCAGCAAGATCCAACTGAGCAAGCGCCTGCGCAGCGACGCCACAGCACGACTCGCGGTCGCTGGCGGCGCGGTCATGTCACACCCGAAGGCGAAGTCAGCATGTAGCCCATGCCACGAAAGGTGGTGATCACCACTTCGGCAGGCCCACTGTGGGATGCCGCAGAAGTTTCGAGCTTCTTGCGCAAACGGTAAATCAGCACCTCCACCGCGTCCAGCCCGGCGGCCTCGTCGGCAAACACCTCGCTGTGCAGCTGCTCTTTGCTCACCGTACGTTGCGGCGAGGACAGCAAAACGCGCAGCGCAGCGGCCTCGCGTTGCGTCAAAGCCAACACCTGGCCGTGCAATTGCACGGAGCCGTTTTCCGGCTGCATTTCCAGCGGTCCAAAGCGCAACGCGTTGGTTTTGACACGGCCGTGGCGGCGCAACAAGACCTGCACGCGGGCTTCGAGCTCACTCAGGTCAAAGGGCTTGGGCAAGTAATCGTCAGCGCCCATGTTCAGGCCCAGCACCCGGTCGGGCACGCTGGCGCGTGCCGTCAAAATCAGCACCGGCACCGCATCGCCCCGCGCACGCAACGCCTGCAACACGCTCAGGCCGTCTGGCCCCGGCAACTGCAAATCGAGCAGCACCGCATCAAAGCCGTGCCCCGGCTGCAGGCAGCGCTCGGCCGCATGGCCATCGGTGGCAAATTCAACCGCCATGCCGCCCTGGCGCAAGGCGGTGCCCAGCCAAAGGGCAATGTCGGGCGTGTCTTCCACCAACAAAATTCGGGGGTTCATCGGGTGATTGAGGGTATTCACTGAATGGATTTGACAGGTGCTTGACAGCTTGACGCCCGGCTTGGCACCAAAATCGTGCCATCTGCCCAAGGCACGTGCCCGGCAGTGGCTTTTTGATTTTCACACAGGAGACCTGCATGTCCATTTCCAAACGCGACTTCCTGGCCCTCGGCGCTGCCGCTGGTGCTTCCATGGCCTTGCCCGCTTGGGCGCAAGGCAAACCCATGTTTGACACGCTCAACATGTTCGTGCCCGCTGCCCCCGGCGGCGGCTGGGATGGCACCGCCCGCTCGATCGAACGCGCGGCCAAAGCCGCTGGCCTGGTGGGCAATATGCAGTTTGAAAACGTCGGCGGCGCGGGCGGCATGGTGGGCTTGCCCCGCTTTGTGAACCAGCGCAAAGGTCAGGGCAACATCCTGATGGTGGGCGGCTCGGTCATGATCGGCGCAGGCATCGCCAACAAGAGCCCGGTGACCATCAAAAACGTGATTCCTGTTGCGCGCCTGACCGAAGAGGCTGGCGTCATCGTTGTGCCTGCTGCGGGCAAGATCAAAACCTGGAAAGAGCTCGAAGCGGCCATCAAAGCCAACCCCAAAGCCGTCTCGGTAGCCGGTGGCAGCGCTGGCGGGACAGACCACCTGATCCTGGGCATGTTGATCAAAGCGCTAGGCAAAAACCCTCGTGAAGCCGCTTACGTGGCCTTTGCGGGTGGTGGCCCCGCCAACGCGGCCATTTTGGGCAACCAGGTGGTGGCAGGCATTTCAGGCTATTCCGAGTTTGAAGAGCAAATCAAGGCCGGCAAGATGATCCCTCTGGCCGTCTCGGGCAAAAGCCGCATTCCCGGCGTCAACGTCCCAACTTTGACCGAACTGGGCATCAACGTGTCCGAATCCAACTGGCGTGGCGTGTTTGCCGCCCCCGGCATCAGCGACGCTCAGCACAACGTCTTGATTGACTTTGTCACCCGCCTGAGCCAATCGGCCGCTTGGAAGCAAGAGCTCGAAACCCGCAAATGGACCAACGCCTTCATGACCGAGCGCCCCTTTGAGCGCGATCTGGCCAAAGACATTGCCGACAAGGAAGTGCTCATGAAAGAGTTGGGTCTGGCATGACGCCTGTGCGCCTGGTTCTTTTGCTGTTGGCCGTGTGCGGCGTGGCCGCCTGGCAGCTCACGGTCATTCCGCAGTCGCTGATGCAGATGACCGTGGGCCCGGTAGTGGCCCCGGCCGCCATCGTGGCAGCGCTCACCGTGGTGGCGCTGCTCTACGGCTGGAGCGCCTGGCGCGGACGCCAGGTGGACCTGAGTCAGGAGGCCGGGCAAGAAGCCCTGCCCGGCGCGACCACCCGGATGCTCAGCTTGCTGGGCGGTGGGGTGGCCTTCATCGCGCTGGTCATTCCCTTGGGTTTTGTGCTGCCGGGAACGCTGTGCGGCATGTGCATCGCGCGTGCATTTGACGCGCCCTTCAACGGCAAGTCGCTGCTCATTTGCGGCCTGATTGCCGGCGTGTTCTGGTTTGTCTTTGCCCGCCTTCTGGGCGTGGGCCTGGGCC
>JBIKQY010000172.1:0-5840 GCA_044349465.1 Limnohabitans sp.
CTGATGGAGCCGTTTCCCATGGAATGGGAGCTGCAGGCTGAACATTTCTTTAACCGGCCCAGTACCATCAACGATAGATGATCCTGACTCAACCTCCAACTCTCTGGTTTCTGGATTTATTCTCTAGCAATCAAACTCATTAAGCTGACTAATCACAAGAACTAGATTTAGGAATAAATATTCAGAAAACGCTACATCCGCTTTGTCGTATTCATCGCACAAGCCCGAGAGGCAACTCCGCAGCGGTAGTCGTCTTTCATGACGAAATCCTGAATGATCGGTTTCTGCCAAAAGCTGACTTAGGCTTAAAAAGCCTAACTGGTTGGTTCGAACCGATTGACTGCCTTTCTGCGTATTTCGGTCTCAGGGCGTCTGAATATTAAGTTGGATGGCATGCGCAAGACTCCCCTTGAGCGGCGGACACTAGCTCTTCAAGAATGCCGCAGTGCGCCCCCTCGTGGGTACCGGAGCATCGCGCCCGCAGCCTTACCAACTGCTTCTCCAGTGCCCTCATGCTCTTGAGGCGGGCGCGCACACGGGCCAACTGGTCGTCCACGAGAAGATCGACATCGCCGCAGTTTGTGTCCGGTTTATCAACGAATCGCAGTAGCCGGTTCACATCGCCCAGCGGCATGTCCAGGGCCCGGCAGTGGCGGATGAACGACAGGCGCTCAAGGTGAGCCGCCGCGTAGTCGCGGTAGCCGTTGTCGCGCCGAGCTGGCGCGGGCATCAAGCCCTGTTTTTCGTAGTAACGGATAGTTTCGACATCCACGCCGGTGGCGCGGGCAAGTTCCTTGATCTGCATGACATGATCCTGCTTTAAATAAGTATTTGACACTGTAGCGGCTATAGGGTTTCCAATGCAAGTATTGAAAGGAAAACCCATGTCCGCCCACTGTTCTAGCCACGACACACCAAAACTTGATGCCATTGTCAACCTGGCCCGTTACCGCAAGATCCTCTGGATCGCCCTCGTGGTCAATGCCGCGATGTTCCTGGTCGAAATCGTTGCTGGCGTTCAGTCTGGGTCACTTTCTTTGCTGGCGGACGCGGTCGATTTTGCGGGCGACGCGATGAACTACGCGGTATCGCTCGCGGTGCTGGCTTCGGCGCTGGCATGGCGAGCGCGCGCAGCCATGCTCAAAGCCATGAGCATGATGGGTTTTGGCCTGTATGTGCTGGGTGCAGCACTGTGGTCGGTGTGGAACGGCGGCGTGCCTCTGGCCACCACCATGGGTACGATAGCCCTCCTGGCGCTGATGGCCAACATCACGGTGGCATGGATGCTCTACGCCTTCCGCGAAGGCGATGCCAACATGCGAAGCGTGTGGTTGTGCTCTCGCAACGACGCCATCGGCAACCTTGCCGTGTTCATCGCCGCCTTGGGCGTGTTTGGTACCGGCTCGGCCTGGCCCGATCTTGCAGTAGCCAGCCTCATGGCGGCGCTGGCATTGCATGGCGGCTGGTTGGTGCTAAGGCAGGCTCGCAGTGAACTGGGCGAAGACACGGCAAAGAAAGACCACCATGACCAACTCCACTGAGCCATCGGGCAATCGCCGATTTGACGGAACTGCCCACGCCCAACTGATCCAGAGCGCAAAAACCGCAGTCTCCGTGGATCAAGCTTGGCTTTATCTGGAAGCGGCCCATGTCGTGGGACAGTTGCACATCAGGCCACACTTGCAGACCCACGCACAGATGTTTAACTTGTCCGTACGCACACGCGACTGGTCTGAGACAGTGGGGCAGTTGTTTCGCTTGGTTTTGGTGCCGCTGGGGCACCTGAGCGGGCGTCTGCCGTTAGGCAATCCAGGGCGATCTACTATGAGCGCATTCAAGTCGTTGCCAGTGCGTCCTGAGCTGTCTGAGCTGATATCCCGTGCACGCGGCCATTGAAATGGCTGACGCCTAAGGCTTGCCAAGAATCAGAGTTCCTCTTCATTGACCTCAAGCTCTTCGAGGACAAACGCACATTCGGTGACCTTGAAAATTTAAGTCATTACAATCAACTATATGAGACGTTACCTGGCTATTTTTTTGCTGGTGTTGTTGCCCTTGCAGTTCAGCTGGGCAGCAGTTGCTAGCTATTGCCAGCACGAAACTGTTGAAACTGTTGAGCATCCGGGTCACCATAGCCATGTAAATGCGTCAGATGACCACCAAGAGACCCACAAAAATTCTTCTCAATCCGCAGGCATGGACCATGACTGTGCCACTTGTCATATGGGTTGTACAGCTGCTCTGACCAGCGATATGAGTCCGACTACAGTAGCGACCTCTAACAATCACCCACTTCACCTTCAGGCCTTTCCTTCTCCGCTTTCAAGAGAACGTCCTGAACGGCCTAAATGGCCCGTGCTTGCCTGATCGGCGAGCCTCGGGTTTCCTTACCTCTTCCTCTTATCGAATCCCCTGTGTGCGGGTGATCATGACGCTTTGTGCGTTGTGTGTCATCGCCTAGCGACGTGTTGTCGCTGCTCGCTGATCTCCTTGGATGTTTTCACCATTGGAGATTAGTTATGAATTCGAACAAAAAAAGATCGACACCGATTCGTTTCGTGCTGTCGGTCATGACCCTGAGTGGCTTGGTGCTGACGGCCCAAGCTCAAGGCACATCCGCTGGAGCGTTGAGTGGATCGGTGTCCTTGAAAGATGTTTTCGATACAGCATGGCAACGGCAGCCCGAGGTGCATGCGCTTCAATCGCGTCGCGACGCCGCGCAGGCCCAAGCCAAAGCTGCTTCGATGCTGTCACCCGAGCCGCCTTCGCTGGAGATCAGTCAGCGATCAGACCGGATGAGCGGTAACAGCGGTGCTCGAGAAGCCGAGGTGGGTATCGCTGTTCCCATTTGGCTACCTGGGCAACGCACGGCCAGTGCCAATCTGGCTCAAGCTGAAATCTCGTCAGTTGAGCGCACGCTGCTCGCCTCACAACTGCGGCTTGCTTCTTCCGTAAGGGATGCTTGGTGGGGCTGGCTGCGAGCTCGCGTCGATACTGAACTGGCGAGCGAACAACTGGTCAATGCACAACGGCTGGCTGCTGATGTTGCCAAGCGAACCAACGCGGGAGATCTGGCCAAGTCAGACCAGCATCAAGCCGAAGGCGCTGTGGCTGCGGCCCAGGCGCAAGCCGCCCAAGCTCAAGCTGTATCTGCCTCAGCTTTGGCACAAGTGATGGCGCTGACAGGCAAGATGGCTCCGCCTGACTTGACAGTCAACGCAGCAGGTGAGCCGACCCCAAGCTCGGGTGCGTCAATTGGCCATCCATTACTGGCTGAATTGGAAGACCAAATCACTATAGCCGAACGTACGGCTCAGCTGATCAGCACCCAGAAACGATCTAACCCCGAACTCACTGTAGCAACCACCCGTGGACGTGGGGCTTTTGGAGAGCGGTACGGCCAGACTGTCTTGGTTGGAATTCGCGTGCCCTTTGGTGCAGGCCCCAGGCATGACGCCCGTATCGCGACAGCACAAGCCGAAGCGATAGAAGTGCAGTCAAGGCTGATCCTAGAGAGGGATCGAATCCAAGCTGATCAACGAGGCGCTGCCTCTCGCCTAGATGCCGCACGCACCCAACTCGACGCCGCGCAGCGACGAGCCAAGCTAGCCAACGAGTCAAGGGGCTTTTTCGACAAGTCGTTCAGGCTGGGCGAGACGGATCTGCCCACCCGCTTGCGGGTTGAGGCCGAGGCCACGGAAGCTACTCGACAAGCCGCTCGCAGCCAAATTGACCTGGCAAGCGCCATTTCGGCATGGCGGCAGTCCTTGGGCTTGCTGCCTGAGTGATGCTGACACCCCTCAAAAATTCAAGGAACACCATGAAACTCATTCATTCAACCGCCGCCGCCCTTATGGCGCTGATATTCACACTGCTCAGTACCCTGGTTATGGCTGGCCCCGGTCATGACCATGGCGAAGCTGCGCCACAAGCGCAGGGCACAGCACTGCCGCGTTTCGTGGCAGTTTCAGAGGATCTGGAAATGGTCGGCATCGTCGATGGCAAACAGTTGACGATTTACCTGGACCGTTTTAAAGACAACAGTCCCGTCAATGATGCCCAAATTGACATTGATATTGAAGGCAGCAAATACAAAGCCGAGAAACATGGCGTGGGTGAATACGAAGTCATCCTCAAGGACACGCTCAAGCCTGGCGTCATTGCCATCACCGCCACCATTCAGGCCGGTGAATTGAACGACTTGCTCGCTGCCGAGCTCGATTTACACGAAGACGAAGAGGAGCCCAGCCATGGTTCTTCTTGGAAAGGCATCGCCCTGTGGACCGGCGCGGGTTTATTTGCCCTGATCGCTCTGGGCGCGATCGTCCGCACTCGTCAACAAACTCGTACGGCTTAAGGAGCCATCAGCATGAAAAAAATCAACACTCTAAAAACACGCCACTGGATGGCACTGGCCACGGCTGTGACCCTTGCAGGTGCTGCAATGCCTACATACGCGGGCGAAGGTCATGACCATGGCCCAGCGCCTGCGATGGCCAATGCCAATGGCCCACAGCGCATGGCCGATGGCAGCGTGATTTTGCCCAAGCCAGCCCAACGCCAACTCAATGTGCGCACGCTGGTGGTCGAAACCGCCGAACTGCCACGCGCCTTTGAACTAAATGGTCAGGTGCTGATGGATCCCAACGCGGGGGGCAAAGTCCAGCCCATCAACGCCGGACGCATTGAACCTGGCCCTAATGGCCTTCCCAACGCCGGTCAGGTCGTGAAAAAGGGACAGGTTCTGGCCTACGTAATCAACGCGGTTGCCCCACTGGAGCGGTCCAGCCAGTCCGCTCAATTGGCCGAGTTTCGCGCAGCCAAAGCGCTGGCCGAAAAGCGTTTGGTACGTTTGCGCGAGTTGTCGGACACCGTGCCACGCAAAGAAGTGGAAGCCGCTGAGAGTGAGGTGCTCAGCTTGACCGAGCGCATGTCGGCCGTCAGTGGTGGCCTCAGCAGCAAGGAAGCACTGGTAGCGCCCGTTTCTGGCGTGATTGCCTCGGCGCATGTCGTGGCAGGCCAAGTGGTGGACTCACGTGAATTGATTTTCGAAATCGTCGATCCGAAGCGCCTGCGCATCGAAGCCTTGGCTTTTGATAGCGCTCTGGCCAACAACATCGGCGGTGCTACGTTGGCTGTCGGTGAACAGCGAACGCCACTGTTATTTATCGGTGCAGCGCGCAGTTTGCGGGAACAAGCGCTGCCGCTGAACTTCCAGGTGCAAAGCCCGGAGCAGCTGGGCTTGGCCGTTGGACAGCCGGTCAAGGTCTATGTGCAGTCCAAGCAAAAGACGCAAGGCATTGCGGTTCCCCAATCGGCGCTGATGAAAAACGCGACCAACCAGAACGTGGTCTGGGTCAAGTCGGCACCTGAGCAGTTTGAACCCCGCACGGTGACGTTTGAGCCCCTCGATGGCGCGCGCGTCACGGTGATCTCGGGCTTGAAGTCTGGCGATCGTGTGGCGACCCAGGGTGCCACGCTTATCAATCAAGTACGTTAAAGGGGTCACGATATGTTCAAGTGGCTACTCGATAACAGCCTAACGAACAGGCTGCTGGTGATCATCGCCAGCGTCGTTCTGATGGCCTACGGCGCGTTCACGCTCTCACGCACCCCGGTGGACGTGTTCCCGGACCTCAACAAGCCAACCGTCACGATCATGACCGAAGCGGGTGGCATGGCCGCCGAGGAGGTGGAGCAGCTCATCACCTTCCCGCTGGAGACGACCATGAACGGTCTGCCCGGCGTGGAGAGCGTGCGCTCAACCTCGTCAGCCGGCCTGTCCTTCCTTTACGTCACCTTCGACTGGAGCACGGACATCTTCCGTGCCCGGCAGTTGG
>JBIKQY010000173.1:0-5826 GCA_044349465.1 Limnohabitans sp.
TCAGCGTACAGCCGGCTCCAAAGGTGGGTAGCTGCGCGGCAAAGCCGCAGGCCCGGTGGTGGCCGAGGGCGCATCGGCGCGGGCAGCAGGGGTCGAGGCCGGGTTGAATTTTTTCAAATCTTCTTCACTGGCTTGCAGGAGGGGCAATTTGCCCGCCGACTTGGGCCGCACCAGACGACCGGCAAACTCCGACTCACTGGGCAGCACATCGCTGTCGACTTGTTCGAGCACATCGCCCTTGAAGTAAACCGTGAGCCTGAAATTTTGCGCGGCCACGCCTTGACGCTGGATGCTGAAGGCGTAGTCCCAGCGGTTGGCATGGAACAAGCTGGCGATCAAGGGGGTGCCCAGGATGTCGCGCACCTGAGCGCGCGCCATGCCGGGGCGCAAGGCCTGGCGCTGCTCATTGGAGACGAAGTTGCCTTGCACCACCTCGGGCACAAAGGGCTTGAAGGTGTCGCGACTCACGGAACTGGTCAGGCTGCCGCAACCGGCCAGGCTCGCACCCAGCAAGAGGGCCGCCAGGCCAAGGACGGAACGACGGTAAGTCAGGGAAGCTGTCATGGTTGAGGGTATGCCGATATGATCGGGCCATTGTAGCGGCAGCCTTGCCGCAGGACCGCCACTGGCGACCCCACCCACACAGCCCATGAGCCAGATCGACGAACTGAAAAACAACGGCCTCAAAGCCACCTTGCCGCGCCTGAAAATCCTGGAGGTTTTCCAAAGTGGCACGATGCGCCACATGACGGCTGAAGACGTGTTCCGTCATCTGCTCAAGGACAACGCCGACATCGGTCTGGCCACCGTTTACCGGGTGCTGACCCAGTTTGAGCAAGCAGGCATCCTCAGCCGCAACCACTTCGAAAGTGGCAAAGCGGTGTACGAACTCAACGAAGGCCAGCACCACGACCACATGGTGTGTCTGGACTGCGGCCGGGTGGAAGAGTTTTATGACGCCGAGATTGAGTCACGCCAGCAGGCCGTGGCCCAGGCCAAAGGCTTTGTGATCGCCGACCATGCCCTGAGTCTGTATGCGCACTGCACGCAAAAGCCCTGCCCCCACCGCATCGCCCGCTGAAAGGCGTTGCCCTCCCGGCGTTCAGCCCATGGCGCGGCGCTGGCGCTCGATGAAGTCCTGGTAGGTGTCGATGCCGCGCATCTGCAAGATGGTGTTGCGCACGGCCGCTTCCACCAGCACCGCGATGTTGCGCCCGGCCATGACCTGGATCACCACCTTTTGCACCGGGATGCCCAGCACGTCTTGCCGCAAGGGCTCGGAGGGCAGACGCTCGTAATCGCGCTCCAGGGTTTCACGGCGCACCAGGTGCACGATCAGTTTGAGCCGCATTTTGCGGCGCACGGCCGTCTCGCCAAAAATGGCGCGGATGTCCAAGAGGCCAATGCCGCGCACTTCCAGCAGGTTTTGCAGCAAATCGGGGCAGCGCGCTTCGATGGTGGTCTGGTTGATGCGGTACAGGTCCACCGCGTCGTCGGCCACCAAGCCATTGCCGCGCGAGATCAACTCCAGGCCCAACTCGCTTTTGCCCAGACCTGACTCCCCCGTGATCAGCACCCCCATGCCCAAAATGTCCATGAACACACCGTGCATGGTGGTGCGGTCAGCAAAGTGCTTGGACAAATAAGCCCGCAGAACATCGATCACAAAGGCCGAGGATTGCTCGGTGGCAAACATCGGAATTTGCGCCCGCTCGCACATGGCCAACAAGGCCTCGGGCGCGGTCTGACCGTCGGCCAACACCAGCACTGGCGGCTCCAGCGTCACGATGCGTGCAATGCGTCGCGAGCAGTCGTCCGGCGTGCCATTCGTCAGGTAAGCGACTTCTCGCGGCCCCAAAATCTGGACGCGGTAGGGATGGATGTAATTGAGGTAACCCACCAGGTCGGCGCCGGAGCGGGCCTGGCTCACGGCGACCTCGTCAAAGCGCCGCTCCGAGGCGCCCAAGCCCGCTTGCCACTGCCACCTGAGTTGTTGGCGGTGATCCTCAAACAGGACATCGGCGCTGATGACGGAGGGTTTCATCGCCTGCAGGCTGTGGAAAAGGGCTTCAGGCGGTTTGGGCCGATTGCCACTGGGCAATCAACTGGTGCAAGCCCACTTGGGCCGTGCTGCTTTTGATGCTTTCGCGCAAAGCGGTGTCGCTGAGCAGCTCGGCAATCTCGGACAGGATTTCAAGGTGCTTTTGGGTCGCCGCTTCGGGCACCAGCAAAAAGATCAGCAAGTTGACCGGCAGCTCGTCCGGTGCATCAAAGCCAATCGGCTGGGCCAACTGAAAGACAGCGGCCATCGGGGCTTTGAGGCCCTTGATGCGACCGTGTGGGATGGCCACACCGTGGCCCAGACCGGTGGAGCCCAATCGCTCACGGGCAAACAGGCTGTCGGTAACCAAGGCACGCGACAAGCCATGCAGATTCTCAAAGAGAAGTCCGGCTTCTTCGAAAGCACGTTTCTTGCTGGTGGCTTCCACCCCCACAAGAACTTGGGCAACAGGCAATATGGATGAGAGTCGGTTCATGGTCGAGGCCGGATTATGCACCCGATCTGCCAACAGGCCTTGTCCCTGGTCTGACCAAGCCGCGACAGGCCAGGCCTGAGTGCCCCAAGGGCCACAAAAAAGGCCGCTTGCAGCGGCCTTGGTTGTACAGAGGTGGTGAGCTCACATCATGCGCTTGGGCGCACTGTGGTGGTGGTCGGTGATGCGGTCCTTGTGTTTGACCACCTGGCGATCAAGTTTGTCCACCAGATCGTCCACAGCGGCGTACAGGTCTTCATGGGCGCTTTCGGCAAACAGGTCATTGCCTTTGACGTGAATGTTGCATTCGGCGCGTTGACGCTTTTCCTTTTCTTTCAGCTTTTCGACACTCAGCAGCACTTTCACATCGACCACCTGATCGAAATGCCGGGTGATGCGATCAAGTTTCCCCGTGACGTACTGGCGCAAAGCCGGGGTCACTTCCAAATGGTGCCCGCTGATGGTTAAATTCATAATCGTCGCCTCCATAGATTCAGGGTAGGGGAAAGCCCCGCCGGGGCGGGACTCCGAAACCACCTTTGAGGGGTGGCTCAACCCCACTATGCGCCCCCCGAAATGGAAAAGCAATACGCTCAAAACTAAACCTGTAAAGACCCGCTCTTTTGTCCCTCAAGACCCATTTCGGTGCTATCGTGCTGGTTGAGTCTGGCTGTGGTCAGGCCCGTCCCTGAGAACCCTGGGGCACTGAACCCCTCAGCCCGCCGCCTGCGCTGGCGCCCCATGCAGTCGCAAATGCCCCGCCAGCCAGACGCTGAGCAAGCTGGCCACCACCCCCAACAAGCCCGCCACCCAATACAAGGTGAGTTGCCCCTGCGCGTCGCGCCCGATGATGAGCCCCGCCACCAGCGCTGCCAGGCCCATGGAGGCCGACTGCACGGCCGAGTTCAGGGTCATGAAGGTGCCCCGCAAACGGGGCAGGGCGGCTGAAGAAATCATCGCCATGCCGGGAATCATGCGCCCGCTCATCACCGTAAACAACAAGGTGGATATGACCAACAAGCCCCACAAGGGCAGGCCTTGTGAGAGTGTGGTGGCCATCAAGGGCACGGTCACCGCCAAAGCCAGGCGCTGAAACATTTGAACCTTGCCCACCCGGTCCGTCAGGCGGCCAAAGTAGCGTGCACTGAGCAAGGTGGCCACTCCCCCGCACAGGTAGATCCAAGGCACCTCGGAGGCCTGCATGCCCGCGTTGGACTGCAGGTAGATGGTGATGTACGGAATCACGGTGAACGCTGCGAACATCATCAGGCCCGAAACGGCAAACGCCTTGAGGTGGTTGGGCTCGGCCAGCACCTGACCAATGCCGCGCCAAACGCTCACCCTTTCGGGGTGGTGCAAGTGCGCATCCAACCGGGGCAAGGTCTGCCAAGCCCCCAGCGCCAGCAGACCCACCAACGCGGCGATGCCCACAAAAGGCGCATGCCAGTTGAAATGCGCTGCCAAAAACAGGCCCAGCGGCACGCCCGCCACGGTGGACACCGAAAACGAGGTCATCACCACACTCATGGCACGGCCCCGGCGCTCAAAAGGGATCACATCGGCCACGATGGTCTGGGACAGGGCCGACAAGACGCCTCCAAACAAGCCAGCGGCCACACGCGCCACCATCAACCACAGATAGTCGGGTGCCAAGGCGCAAGCGAGGGTCGCCAGCCCAAACAGGGTGTACATGCCCAGCAGCAACTGCTTGCGGCTGAAACGGTCAATGTAGGTGGCCGCCATCAAACCCGAAAAGCCCGCCGACAGGGTGTAGGCCGAGACCAGCAAGCCGAACTGGGCGTTGCTGATGCCGAACAAAGCCGTGAACTGCGGCCCCAGCGGCATCATGATCATGAAGTCGAGGATGTGGGTGAACTGGATGCCAGCCAGTGTGAGGAGCAGCCAGCGCTCACGGCGCGGGGTCAAGTGGGGGGTGGTCATGAAACAATGCCGTTGAATTGTCTGAATCTAACACCCACAGCCTCATCGTTTCTTCCTGACATGTCCATGGACCCCTTGACGCCCACCTTGCCAATGTCACGACCATTACCGTCCCGATCGACGCCCCCCATGCTGGGGCTGGTTCTGATGGGGGGCGGCGCACGCACCGCTTACCAGGCAGGGGCGCTGCAGGCCATTGGCCAGTTGCTGAGCCGCGCTGGGGGTCCGTCGCAAGCATTTCCTTTTCAGGTACTGGCGGGCACCTCGGCCGGGGCCTTGAACGCCACGTTTTTGGCCAGCAAGGCCATGGAGGGCTTGGTCGGACTGGATGACCTGGCGCATTTTTGGACCCAGATCCGCACGGAAGCGGTCTACCGGCTGCCCCAAACCCCGCTGGACAAATTAAGTCGATGGGCCACAGCAGTGGGTTTGCTGCGCTCAGCCCGCACCCATGCCGCAGCCATGGACAGTCTGGCCCTGGTCAACACCTTGCACCAAGCGATTGCCCTCGAGAAGATCGACATCGCCTTGAAAAGCGGCGTGCTGGAAGCTCTGGCCGTCACCGCGTCGAGTTATTCGAGCGGCATTCACTGGACGTTTTGCCAAACCCGCGACGGCCAAGCCATCCCCTGGAGCCGCCCAGGTCGACGCGCCGAGCAGCAGCCCATCACCATCGAACACCTGATGGCCTCCAGCGCCATCCCCTTCATTTTCCCGTCGACGCCCCTGTGGGTGGACGGCGGCATGGAGTTTTTCGGGGACGGCTCGATGCGCCAGATCTCGCCCTTGTCCTCGGCCGTGCACCTCGGCGCTGACCGGATCTTGGCCATTGGGGTGAGCCAACCCCAGCGGGGCAGCATGGCGGCACCCTCCCGTAACGCGGGTCGCCCCTCGCTGGGCACGATCGCTGGCCACGCCATGGCCAGCGTGTTCCACGACACGCTGGAGGCCGATGTCGAGCAGATCACCCGCATCAACCAGGCCCTGGACAGCCTGCCCGACGCGTTTCGCGCGGACCTGCCCCTGCGTCCGGTTCGTGTGCTGACACTGCAGCCCAGCGCCTCGCTCGACGCCTTGGCGCAAGCGCACGCCCACACCCTGCCCCGGCCCATCCTGCGGGTGCTGGAGGGCTTGGGCGACCTGCGCGGCAGTGGCGCGGCCCTGGCCAGCTATTTGCTGTTCGAGCCGAGCTTCGTTGCGGCGCTGATGGCTTTGGGTCAAGCAGACGTGCAGGCCCGCGCTGACGAAATCCTGTCTTTTCTCAACCCAGCAGGGGAACATCCGGTGCGATAATCCGCCGATTCATTCTGGAGACACATTGCCGTGGAAACTACCCCGAGTCGGTAGCTTT
>JBIKQY010000174.1:0-5814 GCA_044349465.1 Limnohabitans sp.
CCCATCAGCATGGTGAACACGCGTTCGGCTTCGATGGCGTCGTCGACCTGCACGCGCAGCAGGCTCCGTTCGGTGGGGTCCATGGTGGTTTCCCACAGTTGGGCGGGGTTCATCTCGCCCAGCCACTAGTAGCGCTGACAGCTGATTCATCTCATTTTTTTAATTCAAAATGGACAATAATCATTATTTTTGTCCATAATGGCGAAATGTCGAGCAAGCCACCCATTGTTTTCCCCCAAGAGCAAATGCTGCTCACCGCCTTGGGCGAGCGCCTGCGGCTGGCGCGTTTGCGCCGCAAACTGAGCACGGCCGTGGTGGCGCAGCGGGCAGGCATGTCGCGCACTTCGGTCTACAAGGTCGAAGCAGGCGATGCGGGTGCCACTTTGGGCACTTATCTGCGTGTGCTGGCGGTGCTGGGCCTTCAGGCAGATTTCAACGCCTTGGCCGCCGACGACAAAGTGGGGCGCAAGTTGCAGGATTTGGCCCTGGCCCCATCGCCTGCAGAGCGACGCCAGCGACGCGCCAGCCTGCAGTCAACCGCTCCTGCCAACAAGTCTTCTGAGGTGCAGCCATGACGGGGCAACTCGATGGGCTGGAAGTCTGGTTGGACTGCGATTTGGGGCCCGCTTGTCTGGTTGGCCACCTGGCGCATGACCGAGGGCAGATTCGCTTTCATTACGACAAAGCTTGGCTGAACGACCCGAGGGCTTTTGCGCTGGACCCCGATTTGTCTTTGGACGCGCATCCGTTTTTCCCCAAGCCGGAGTTGGGCAACTTTGGCGTGTTTCTCGACTCCTCACCTGACCGCTGGGGACAAACGCTGATGAAAAGGCGCGAGGCCTTGCTGGCCAAGGACCAAAAGCGTCCGGCCAAAACGCTTTATGCCTGGGATTTCCTGATCGGCGTGCAGGATGTCACACGGCAGGGGGCGTTGCGCTTTCGTCCATCCGGCACACAAGCGTTTTTGGGCAACGATCCTTTTGCAGCACCACCCGTGACCACGCTGCGCGAACTGGAGCAAGTGGCTTGGCAACTGACCCATAAGCGCATTGACGATCTCGATGCTTTGCGCAAATGGTTAACGGTTCTGGTGGCACCGGGGGCTTCCTTGGGGGGCGCTCGCCCCAAAGCCAACTTCTCAGAGCTGGACGGTTCTCTTTGGATTGGCAAATTCCCGGCGCGTGACGATGACCGCGATGTCGGGGCTTGGGAGTTCGCCACACACCAAATGGCCCAACGTGCAGGCATCGATGTCCCTGCTGCAAAGATGTTGCGCCTGGGTGGTGAGTTTCATACTTTTTGTGTGCAGCGCTTCGACCGTGCCGGTGGTCAGCGGCGGTTTTATGCATCGGCCATGACGTTGCTGCGAAAAGACCAAAGCGAGGGCTGCAGTTATCTGGAATTGGCGCAGTTTCTGCGGACCAGTGGCGATGCAGCGACGGTTCAATCAGATCTGGCTCAGTTGTTCAGGCGCGTGGTTTTTAATGTGGCAGTAGGCAATCGGGACGATCATTTGCGCAATCATGGCTTTGTGCTGAGCTCAACAGGCTGGCAATTGGCACCCGCGTTTGATGTGAACCCGAACATCGACAAAGCCGAGCATGTGCTGAACATTGACGATGTGGACAACCGTCCTGACTTGCACACCGCGTTGAGCACTGCCGCGTTTTACGGCTTGACGGCCGCGCAAGGGCGGCACATCGTGGACGAGGTGATGGATGTCGTGGGCACTTGGCGTGATGTCGCCCACCAGGCCCGCATTCCTCGGGCCGATATCGAATTGACGGCCGCTGCATTCAGTGCGCATGAGGCTTGGCAAGACCATGAAACGCGCTCTACGCCCAAAAAATGACTTGTTGGTGCGCAATTTACGCCTCTCTTGATCCAGACCTGTGAAGTTTGCAGGTCTTCAGGCTCAACCCTAAGCTTGGTTATCCCGACCTTTTTTTGCCAGCCCAGCCTTGTTTTTTGTCATCCCGACCTTTTATTGTCATCCCGGCCTTTTTTTGTCATCCCGGCCTTTTTTTGTCATCCCGGCCTTGAGCCGGGATCCATTGCACATTGCCGTTCTTTGCAAAGGGCTGTGGTTCGAACTGGATCCCGGGTCTTCGCCCGGGATGACAAAGAAGGGACAACAACACAGGGCATTCAAACTTTATCGGGCCGGATCAATAGTCTGTGCAGGACTACAAATACTTGGCGTGATGTGCAAAGTGATCGCCCAAGAACGTGGCGATGAAGTAATAGCTGTGGTCATACCCCGGCTGCATGCGCAGGGTCAGCGGATGGCCCGCCGCCTCGCAGGCGGCTTGCAGCCGTTCGGGGCAAAGCTGCGCCAAAAACTCGTCGGCATCGCCTTGGTCCACCAGCAGGTGCAGCTTTTCCTGGCGCGCAGTGGCTACCAGTTCTGCGGCATCCCATGAACGCCAAGCCTGTGGGTCTGCACCGAGGTAGGCAGTCAATGCCTTTTGACCCCAAGGCACTTGCGATGGCGCGGCGATGGGTGCAAACGCCGACACGCTGCGGTAGCGGCCGGGGTGGCGCAGCGCCGTGACCAACGCGCCATGACCGCCCATCGAGTGGCCAAAGATGCCCCGTGATTCACTCGCGGCAAAGTGTTGCTCGATCAATGCGGGCAACTCAACGGCCACATAGTCTTGCATGCGGTAGTGCTCGGCCCAAGGGGCTTGGGTGGCGTTGACGTAAAAGCCTGCGCCCTGCCCCAAGTCGTAGGCCGCGTCGTTAGTCACGGCTTCGCCGCGTGGGCTGGTGTCGGGCGCGACCACGATCACGCCATGCCGCGCCGCGTGCGCTTGTGCACCGGCTTTGGTGATGAAGTTTTGTTCGGTGCAGGTCAGGCCCGAGAGCCAATACAGCACCGGGCACTTGACGCCGCGCAGCGCGGGCTCGGGCAGGTACACCGCCACGCGCATCTCGCAACCCAGTGTGCTGGACGCATGGGCCCACACCTCTTGCCTGCCGCCGTAGCTGGCGTGTTGTTCGATGCGTTTCATTCGCCGCCTTCAAAGTGCACCACCGAGCGGATGGACTCGCCTTGGTGCATCAAGTCAAAGGCGTGGTTGATGCCGCTCAGCCCCATGGTGTGGGTGACAAACGGAGCCAGCGCGATGCGCCCTGCCATGGCGTCGTCCACCATGCCGGGCAATTCGCTGCGGCCTTTGACGCCGCCAAAGGCGGTGCCCATCCAACGCCGACCGGTGACCAACTGGAACGGACGGGTGGAGATTTCCTGGCCCGCACCGGCCACGCCGATGATGACCGACTGGCCCCAGCCGCGGTGCGCGCATTCGAGTGCGGCGCGCATGACGTTGGTGTTGCCTATGCATTCAAAGCTGTGGTCCACGCCCCAGCCGGTCATGTCGACGATGACTTGCTGAATGGGTTTGTCGTGGTCTTTGGGGTTGACGCAGTCGGTCGCGCCAAAGGTGCGCGCCAGATCGAACTTGCTGGGGTTGGTGTCGATGGCGATGATGCGCCCGGCTTTGGCCAGCTTGGCGCCTTGCACCACGGCCAGGCCAATGCCGCCCAAGCCGAACACGGCCACGGTGTCACCTTCTTGCACCTTGGCGGTGTTCTTGACCGCGCCCAGCCCCGTGGTCACGCCACAGCCCAACAGGCAGACTTGCTCAGGGTTGGCGTCGGGCCGGATTTTGGCCAGCGAGACCTCGGCCACAACCGTGTATTCGCTGAAGGTGGAGCAGCCCATGTAGTGGTAAAGGGGTTGGCCTTGGTAAGAAAAGCGCGTGGTGCCGTCGGGCATGACGCCTTTGCCCTGCGTGGCGCGCACGGCCACGCACAGGTTGGTTTTTCCCGACTTGCAAAACAAGCACTCACCGCACTCGGCGGTATAGAGCGGAATGACGTGGTCGCCGGGCTTGACGCTGGTGACGCCCTCACCCACCTCGACCACAATGCCTGCTCCTTCATGACCGAGCACGACCGGAAAGAGCCCTTCGGGGTCTTCGCCCGAGAGCGTGAATGCGTCGGTGTGGCAGATGCCGGTGTGCGTGATCTTGACCAGCACCTCGCCTTTGCGCGGCGGCGCGACGTCGATCTCGACGATTTGCAAAGGTTGGCCAGCTGCAAAGGCGACGGCGGCGCGAGATTTCATGAAGGCTCCTGGGGGTGTGAATTGACAGTATTGTGATCGCTCGATTTCCTCGCCCTTGGCCAGCCTTACGACTCCCCTCAATCGTCAAAACCGGCACAAGCATCGGGGCTCGCTGGAAATACCAAGCATTTTTAACAAAGTTTTTAATTTGGATTTACATTGCAGATGCTTTAACGGATTATTTTCTGGGGGTGTCACTTATCACAGAAACTCAATCATTTGCCTTACGGTTGCGCCAGTCCCTGGAGGACAGTGGCGTGCGCACTTCGCCGACCGTAGTGGCCAATGAGTTCAACCTTCGGTATTGGGGGCGCAGCATCACGCCCCACACCGCGCGCAATTGGTTGCTGGGCAAAGCGATCCCGACCCAGGACAAGCTGCGCGTGCTGGCCGAGTGGTTGCAGGTCAGCCCGGACGAGTTGCGCTTTGGCCCCAACACGTCCACCCACGAAGTCAGTGAGCGCTCAGTGTCTGACCAAGCTTTGAACATGGTGGACAAAAAGACCGTGCGCGATGTGGTCACGGCGCTGACTTTGGCGCGTCAAGTCAAACCCTGAGCGGCCCCATCGGCATGTGAGTGATCACCCGCACCGAAGGCCATCGCGCGAGCGCAGGCCTTGCAGCCGGTGGCAAACCGGGTCACACACGGCACAATCAGGCCATGCCCGACAAAGCCCCCTCGCCTGCCGCCAAAACGCTCAGCGCCCCGCAAAAGGCGCTGATCAAGCTTGGCCTCAAGCGCGACATCGATCTGGCGCTGCATTTGCCACTGCGCTACGAGGACGAGACCCGGATCGTGAAGCTGCGCGATGCGCGCGAGGGCGATACGGCGCAGATTGAGGCCACCGTCACGGCCTGCGAGATCACACAGCGCCCGCGCAGACAGCTGCTGGTGACGGTGGACGATGGATCGGACACCTGCGTGATGCGCTTCTTCAGCTTTTACCCGTCCCACCAAAAGGCGCTGGCGGTGGGCAACCGCATCCGGGCGCGGGGCGAGGTCAAGGGCGGCTTCATGGGGCTGACCATGATGCACCCGACCTTCAAGGCGGCGGGCGGCAACCTGGCCGAGGCGCTGACGCCGGTGTATTCCACCGTGGCGGGGCTGGCCCAAGCCTATTTGCGCCGCGCCGTGATCACCGGGCTGAACCACGCAGATTTGAGCGAGACCCTGCCCCCAGGCGTGCCCTGGCCGGACCCGCGAGGTGCTTGGACACTGCGCAATGCGCTGCAGTTTTTGCACCACCCCACGCCCGATGTGTCGCTGGCCGCTCTAGAGGACCGCAGCCACCCGGCCTGGGTGCGTCTCAAATGCGAGGAGTTGCTGGCGCAGCAGTTGTCGCAGCTGACGGCCAAACGCGAGCGCGATTTGTTGCGCGCCCCGGCTTTGAAGATGAAGCGCGGCGGTTTGCACGACCAGTTGCTGGCCGCCCTGCCCTTTGGCCTGACGAAGGCCCAGCAGCGCGTGGGCCGCGAGATCGCCAAAGACCTGAGCCGCCCGGTGCCCATGCACCGCCTGCTGCAAGGCGATGTGGGCGCGGGCAAAACAGTGGTCGCCGCGCTGGCGGCCATGGTGGCGATTGACGCGGGCTGGCAATGCGCCTTGATGGCCCCGACCGAGATTTTGGCCACCCAGCACTTTGCAAAATTAGTGGGCTGGCTGGAGCCGCTGGGCGTGAAAG
>JBIKQY010000013.1:0-19109 GCA_044349465.1 Limnohabitans sp.
CGTCACAGGGCGGCCCACGCGGCACACATGGTCGCCGGTTTGGGGGTCACTGACCACCAGCTGCGGCACGATTTGCAGGCGCTCTTCGGGGCGCAGCAAGCTCAGCCAGGGGATGTTCTGCAGTTCGGCCGGGGTGGGTGCCCGGCGGCGCTGGTGGACGCTGTTTTCTTTGGCCATGGTCTTTGTCAATGTGTCAGCTGACGGTCAGGTGGACTAAGGGTCTTCCCTGAATTGTCGTCCAAACGACAACTTGGCGTCAAATGAGTGCCTAACATCCGCCCAAGTTCAGTCGCATTGCGTTCAATGCACCGTTTTTGGAGACAGGTCAGGTCATGCAAACAACGTTTCCCCGTTTGATGCTCAAGCACGCTGCCGAGCGCCCTACAGCGCCCGCACTGCGCGAGAAAGAATATGGCATTTGGCAAACCACCAGCTGGTCTGATTTGGCCAGCCTGGTCCAGTCCGTGGCGTGTGGCTTGCATCAGGCGGGTCTGCAGCGCGGCGAGCACCTGATCGTGGTGGGCTCCAACCGCCCGCGTCTTTACGCCACCATGCTGGCCGCTCAATCGCTGGGCGCGATTCCTGTGCCGCTGTACCAAGACGCCGCCGCAGCCGAATGCGTGTTCCCCATCACCAACGCCGAAGTGCGCTTTTGTGTGGTGGAAGACCAAGAGCAGGTCGACAAGATGCTGGAAGTGCGCGAGCAGTGCCCCCAGTTGACCCACATTTACTACGACGACCCGCGCGGTCTGCGCAAGTACACCGAAGACGGTTTGGGCTCGCTCGAAGAGCTGATCGCAGCCGGTGGCGTGTTTGCCAAGCAGCACCCTCAGTTCTTTGGCGAAGAAGTTGAAAAAGCGGCCCACACCGATGTGGCGGCGATGTTCTTCACATCGGGCACCACGGGCAACCCCAAGGGCGTGGTGCACACCCACAGCTCCTTGATCGACCGCGCCGACGCGGGCGCTGAATTCGACAAGCTGACCAGCGCCGAAGACGTGCTGGCCTATATGCCGCCCGCCTGGATTGGGCAAAACATCTTCAGCTACGCGCAGTGGTTGGTGTGCGGCTATGTGGTCAATTGCCCCGAATCTGCGGCCACGGTGACCATCGACCTGAAAGAAATCGGCCCGACGTATTACTTCGCACCGCCCCGGGTGTTTGAGGGGATGCTGACCAGCGTGATGATCCGCATGGAAGATGCGGGCAGCCTCAAGCGCAAGCTCTTCCACCACTTCATGGGCGTGGCCAAGAAAGTCGGTCCAGCCTTGATGGATGGCCAATCGGTTGGCCTGATGGACCGTTTGGTTTATGGCTTGGGTAACCTGATGGTTTATGGCCCCTTGCGCAACAATATGGGTTTCAGCCGCGTGCGTGTGGCCTACACCGCGGGCGAGGCGATTGGCCCCGATTTGTTCACCTTCTTCCGCTCGATCGGCGTGAACATCAAGCAGCTGTATGGCTCGACCGAGACCGCCGTGTTCGTGTGCTTGCAACCCGATAACCAAGCGCGTGCCGACACCGTGGGTGTGCCTTGTAAGGGTGTGGAGATCAAGGTGGCCGACAACGGCGAGATCCTGGTCAAGTCGCCAGGCTTGCTCAAGGGTTATTACAAAAACCAAAAAGCCACCGATGAGGTGTTGACAGCCGATGGCTGGTACCACACCAGCGATGCGGGTTTTATCGACAGCCATGGCCACCTGAAGATCATCGACCGCGTCAAAGACGTGGGCCGCATTCAGGGCGGCGCCAACGACGGTGCGATGTTCGCGCCCAAATATGTCGAGAACAAACTCAAGTTTTTCCCCTTCATCAAAGAGGTGGTGGCTTACGGCGACCAGCGCGAAAAAGTTTGCGTCATGCTCAACATCGACTTCGATGCGGTGGGCAACTGGGCAGAGCGCCGCAACCTGTCCTATGCTGGTTACACCGACCTGGCCCAAAAATCCGAGGTGTATCAACTGATCAAAGATTGCGTGGAAAAGGTCAATGCCGATCTGGCCGAAGACGCTTTGCTGGCCGGTAGCCAGGTTTCACGCTTTTTGGTCTTGCACAAAGAGCTGGACGCCGACGACGGCGAGTTGACCCGCACCAACAAGGTCCGTCGCGGCTTCATTGCCGACAAATACAAACCGCTGGTCGATGGTCTGTACGAAGGCAAAACCGAGCAGTACATCGAGACGGTGGTCAAGTTCGAAGACGGCCGCACCGGCAGTGTCAGTGCCACGCTCAAAATTTCCGACGCCAAAACATTCACACCCGTGAAGGCCGCAGCATGACCAAGAAAATCGGCGACGTCATTCTGGACGTCAACAACATCAGTTTGCGTTTCGGCGGCGTGAAGGCTCTGACCGACATCTCGTTCAACGTGCGCGAGCACGAAGTGCGCGCCATCATTGGCCCCAACGGTGCAGGTAAAAGCTCGATGCTCAACTGCATCAATGGGGTGTACACCCCGCAAGAGGGCAGCATCACCTTCCGTGGGCAAACGTTTGACCACATGAACAGCCGCCAAGTGGCCGAGATGGGCATTGCCCGCACGTTTCAAAACTTGGCTTTGTTCAAGGGCATGAGCGTGATCGACAACATCATGACCGGCCGCAACCTGCACATCAAGAGCAACTTGTTCTTGCAGGCTTTGCGCATTGGCCCCGCTCAGCGCGAAGAAGAAAAGAACCGCGAATTCGTCGAGCACATCATCGACTTCCTGGAGATCCAGGCCTTTCGCAAAACACCCGTAGGCCAGCTGCCTTACGGTTTGCAAAAGCGGGTGGACTTGGGCCGCGCTTTGGCCATGGAGCCCAAGGTGCTCTTGCTCGACGAACCCATGGCCGGTATGAACATGGAAGAAAAGCAGGACATGTGCCGCTTCATTCTGGATGTGAACGACGAGTTCGGCACCACCATCGTGTTGATCGAACACGACATGGGTGTGGTGATGGACATCTCGGACCGTGTGGTGGTGCTGGACTACGGCAAAAAAATCGGTGACGGAACGCCTGAAGAAGTGCGCAACAACGAAGACGTGATCAGTGCCTATCTGGGCACGAGCCACTGAGGAGAACAAGACATGGCATTTTTTCTGGAAGCTCTTTTTGGCGGCCTCATGGCCGGCATGCTTTATTCCTTGGTCGCCCTCGGGTTTGTGTTGATTTTCAAAGCCTCTGGCGTGTTCAATTTCGCGCAAGGCGCGATGGTGTTGTTTGCCGCTTTGGCCATGGCCCGTTTTGCCGAATGGGTCCCAGGCTGGCTGGGCATCGAAGACAAGTTCTTGGGCAATCTGATCGCCTTCGTGTTGGCCGCTGCCATCATGTTTGTGCTGGCTTGGCTGATCGAGCGTCTGGTACTGCGCCACTTGGTCAACCAAGAAGGCGTGACCTTGCTGATGGCCACGCTGGGCATCACGTATTTCCTAGATGGCCTGGGTCAAACCATCTTTGGCAGCGACATCTACAAAATCGACGTGGGCATGCCCAAAGACCCGGTGTTCTTGTTCGACTCGGTGTTCCCTGGTGGTGTGCTGGTCAACCTCGAAGACGTGTATGCGGCCTGCATTGCGGCTTTGCTGGTGGTGGTCTTGTCTCTGTTCTTCCAGAAAACCAGCACCGGCCGCGCCCTGCGTGCGGTGGCCGATGACCACCAAGCCGCTCAGTCGATTGGCATCCCGCTCAACCGCATCTGGGTGATTGTGTGGTTTGTGGCCGGTATCACCGCCTTGGTGGCCGGCATCATCTGGGGCTCCAAGATGGGGGTGCAGTTCTCGCTGACCACGGTGGCTTTGCGTGCTTTGCCGGTGATCATTTTGGGCGGCTTGACTTCGGTGCCGGGCGCCATCATCGGCGGCCTGATCATCGGTGTGGGCGAGAAGCTGTCCGAGGTGTACCTGGGCCCCTATGTGGGTGGCGGTATTGAAATTTGGTTTGCGTATGTGCTGGCGCTGGTGTTCTTGCTGTTCCGTCCGCAAGGCCTGTTCGGCGAAAAAATCATCGACCGCGTGTAAGGAGAGAACAACATGTTTTACAGAGAAAACGGTCAGTACAAGACCTCTTACCGCAGCGACCAGCAGATCTTTGCGATTGCGCAAGACCGCTGGGCTATTCTTGCGCTGATTGCCTTCGCCTTCATCGGCGTGCCCTTCATCGCCGATGAGTACATGTTCCGGGCTATTTTGATCCCCTTTCTCATCTTGTCGCTGGCGGCTTTGGGCGTGAACATCCTGGTGGGTTACTGCGGTCAGATTTCGCTGGGTTCGGGCGCTTTCATGGCGGTGGGGGCCTACATGGCCTACAACACCTACATCCGCATCGAGGGTATGCCCCTGATCGTGGCGCTGCTGGCCGGGGGCTTTTTTGCCACCCTGGTCGGCATGTTCTTTGGCATTCCCAGCTTGCGCGTCAAGGGCTTGTATTTGGCGGTGGCCACGCTTGCGGCGCAGTTCTTTTGCGACTGGGCTTTCTTGCGTGTGGGCTGGTTCACCAACAACAACGCTTCGGGTTCGGTCTCGGTGTCCAACCTGAATGTCTTTGGCTTGCCGATTGACACCCCCCTGCAAAAGTACATCTTCTGCTTGGTGTTCTTGGTGGTGTTTGGCTTGTTGGCCAAAAACCTGGTGCGCTCGGCCATTGGCCGCGAGTGGATGGCCATTCGCGACATGGACGTGGCTGCGGCCGTGATCGGCATCCGCCCGATGTACGCCAAGCTCAGCGCTTTTGCGGTCAGCTCATTCATCATCGGTGTGGCCGGTGGCCTGTGGGGATTTGTGCACCTGGGGTCGTGGGAGCCTGCAGCCTTTTCGATTGACCGCTCGTTCCAGCTCTTGTTCATGGTCATCATCGGCGGCATGGGCTCCATCATGGGCAGCTTTTTTGGTGCGGCCTTCATCGTGATCTTGCCGATTTTCCTGAACCAGTTCTTGCCCGCGATGGGTGATCTGGTGGGCGTCAGCATCTCGACTGCAGCCGTGTCGCACACCGAATTCATGATCTTTGGCGCCCTGATTGTGTGGTTCCTGATCGTGGAGCCGCATGGCCTGGCCAAGTTGTGGTCGGTGGCCAAGCAAAAGCTGCGTCTGTGGCCCTTCCCGCACTGATGTGCAGCGATTTTTTCGAGTGTTTTTACCCCAAGTGCTTCCCTTTTTTAACAGGAGACAAACCATGAAGCTTCGTCAACTCGCCCTTGCCACCACGGTGGCGGCTGCTGGTCTTGCCAGTGCGCTGGTCAGCACCGTGGCCACGGCCCAAACCAAAGAGCAGTTCTTCCCCGTGCTGGTCTACCGCACCGGCGCATACGCCCCCAACGGCGTGCCCTTTGCCAACGGCTATGTCGACTACCTCAAGCTGGTCAATGCGCGCGGCGGCATCAACGGCGTGAAGGTGTCTTTTGAAGAATGCGAAACCGGCTACGCCACCGACCGCGGTGTGGAATGCTACGAGCGCCTGAAGGGCAAGAACGGCGGCGCGACCGTGTTCCAGCCTTTGTCCACCGGCATCACCTTTGCCCTGACCGAAAAAGCCCCTGGCGACAAGATCCCCTTGATCACCGCAGGTTACGGCCGCAGTGAATCGGCTGACGGCGGTGTGTTCAAGTGGAACTTCCCGCTCGCAGGCACTTACTGGGTGGCCGGTGACGTGATCATCCAGGACATCGCCAAGAAGGCCGGTGGTGTGGACAAACTCAAGGGCAAGCACATCGCCTTGGTTTACCACGACAGCCCCTTCGGCAAAGAAGCCATCCCAATCTTGCAAGAGCGTGCCGCCATGCACGGCTACAAGCTGAGCCTGTTGCCTGTGACCCACCCCGGCGTGGAGCAAAAGTCCACCTGGCTGCAAATTCGCCGCGATCGTCCTGACTACGTGGTCAACTGGGGCTGGGGTGTGATGAACTCCACCTTGCTCAAGGAAGCCCAAGCCACTGGCTACCCCCGTGAAAACATCTGGGGCGTGTGGTGGGCGGGTGCTGAGCCTGATGTGAAAGACATCGGCATGGGTGCCAAGGGTTACAACGCCATCACCATGCAACACGGCGCTGAAAAAGGCTCCGCTGTGGTCAAGGAAGTGCTGGAGAAGTTGCACGCCAAGAACCAAGGCACAGGCCCCAAGGATGAAGTGGGTGAAGTGCTGTACATGCGCGGTTTGTTCAGCGCCATGTTTGCGGTGGAAGGCGTTCGCCAAGCCCAAGAGAAGTACGGCAAAGGCAAGGTCATGACCGGTGAGCAAGCACGCTGGGGTTATGAAAACCTGAACCTGACCCAGCCTAAGCTGGATGCCCTGGGCTTCAAGGGCGTGCTGCGCCCGATCTCCACATCTTGCGCCGACCACATGGGTGCCAACTGGGCCCGTATCCACACTTGGGATGGCACCAAATGGCAATTCAGCAGCGACTGGATGCAGGCCGATGAGCAAATCATCAAGCCCATGGTCAAAGCAGCTGCCGACAAGTACGCCGCCGAGAAGAAGATCACACGCCGCACCCCTGCGGATTGCCAGTCTTGATCTGAAACCACACCTGCCGCGCAAGCGGCAGGTGGTCAGCTGCTGCGGGTATTTGCCTGCCAGCAGCTGCCAAATGGAACCCTTGCGTGCAGTGGTTTCATTTGGCTTGAACCCCCAGAATTTGAAAAGGCACAGTCCATGAGCGACAAAAACATTGTTCTGAACGTCAATGGCATCGAAGTCATTTACAACCACGTCATTTTGGTGCTCAAGGGCGTGTCCTTGCAGGTGCCCGAGCAAGGCATCGTGTCTTTGCTCGGCGGCAACGGTGCAGGCAAAACCACCACTTTGCGTGCGATCTCCAACTTGCTCAAGGGCGAGCGCGGTGACGTGACCAAAGGCAGCATTGAATTGCGTGGCGAGCGCATCGAAAACCTCACGCCCGCTGACCTGGTCAACCGGGGTGTGGTGCAGGTCATGGAAGGGCGTCATTGCTTTGCCCACTTGTCAATCGAAGACAACCTGTTGACTGGCAGTTACACCCGCAAAGACAAGGGCGAGATCGCGGCCAACCTGGACAAGGTTTACACCTATTTCCCGCGCCTGAAAACCCGTCGCTCTTCGCAAGCCGCCTACACATCGGGCGGTGAACAGCAGATGTGTGCGATTGGCCGCGCTTTGATGACCAACCCCAGTGTCATGCTGTTGGACGAGCCTTCGATGGGCTTGGCACCTCAAATTGTGGAAGAGGTGTTCAACATCGTCAAAGACCTGAACGAGAAAGAAAAAGTCACTTTCTTGATCGCTGAGCAAAACACCAACATGGCACTGAAGTATTCCGATTACGGTTACATCATGGAGTCAGGCCGCATCGTGATGGACGGCGAGGCCGAAGACCTGCGCACCAACGAAGACGTGAAAGAGTTTTACTTAGGCATGGGCGGCGGTGAACGCAAGAGCTTCAAGGATGTCAAGAGCTACAAGCGCCGCAAGCGCTGGTTGGCTTGAGGGTTCGGACCTCGGACATTTCTTCCCTGTGGGAGCGCGCCCCTGCGCGCGAATGGATCACCCGCAAAACCGTTTTTTCGCGCGCAGGGGCGCGCTCCCACTTTGATCTGTCCAGCAGCCATGAAGCACTACGACGCTCTAGAAACGCGCGATCCCGAAATCCGTGAAGCCGCCTTGATGGCTGCTTTGCCCGCGCAGGTCGCACATGCCAAAGCCAAGGCTCCGGCCTTTGCCGAATTGCTCAAGGGTGTGGATGCCGCCAGCGTCAACAGCCGCGCTGCGTTGGCCCAATTGCCTGTGATCCGAAAATACGAATTGCTCGAGCGCCAGAAAGCCTCGCGTGCCGCAGGCGGCAATGTGTTCGGTGGTTTCAGCACCCTGGATTTTGGCCAAGGCATGACGCGCGTGTTTGCCAGTCCCGGCACGATCTACGAGCCCGAAGGTGCCCGCGCCGATTACTGGCGCATGGCGCGCACCATGTTCGCGGCGGGTTTTCGCCCCGGTGAGCTGATCCACAACTGCTTCAGCTACCACTTCACCCCGGCTGGTTCCATGATGGAAACCGGCGCCCACGCGCTGGGTTGCACCGTGTTCCCGGGCGGCATTGGCCAGACCGAGCAGCAAGTGACGGCCATGGCCGAGTTGCAGCCTGCGGGCTACATTGGCACGCCGAGCTTCCTGAAAATCATCCTCGAAAAAGCCGCCGAGATGGGCGTGGCTCTGCCCAGCGTGCGCAAAGCGCTGGTGTCGGGCGAGGCCTTTCCGCCGAGCCTGCGCGACTGGATGACGGCGCACGGCGTCGATGCTTACCAGTGTTACGCCACCGCCGATGTCGGCTTGATTGCTTACGAAACCGCTGCGCGTGAAGGTCTGGTGTTGGACGAGGGCGTGATCGTCGAGATCGTGCGCCCCGGCACCGGCGACCCGGTGCCCGAAGGCGAGGTCGGCGAGTTGGTCATCACGACGTTCAACCCCGATTACCCCTTGATCCGTTTTGGCACGGGCGATTTGTCGGCCATCTTGCCCGGCACTTGCCCCACGGGCCGCACCGGCCAACGCATCAAAGGCTGGATGGGCCGCGCCGACCAGACCACCAAAATCAGGGGCATGTTTGTCCACCCCGGCCAGGTGGCTGAGATCGTCAAGCGCTTTCCCGAAGTCAGCAAAGCCCGCCTGGTGGTGAGCGGCGAGATGGCCAACGACCAGATGGCCTTGCATGTCGAGACCGGCTTGCTGACCGACGAAGGACTCAAAAACCGCGTGGCCGATGCGGTGCGCGACGTGACCAAGTTGCGTGGCGAGGTCCATCTGGTGGCTCAGGGCAGCCTGGCCAACGATGGCAAAGTGATCGAAGACGCCCGCAGCTACCAATAAACCGCCGTCCCCCCTCAGGTGTGCATCTCAGATCTTGGGCGGTTGACGCATTCTTTTGGCGCTTCTTTGAAACCATCAAATCCTTGTTTAAATCAAGGCCTTATTAGGGTAAAGAACTAGGTACTATCCGCGATTTAACGACACTCTGATGGTTTTAAAATGACCAATCATTTTTAGGAGTTTGTCAATGAAGCAATGGATCGCACTCGCCACCCTGGCGGCAGTTTCCGTGGGTGCTTACGCCCAGGCCTATCCCGGCACCAAGCCGGTGTCCATCGTGGTGCCGTTCACCGCAGGTGGCCCGACCGACCGCGTGGCACGCGACCTGGCAGAAGCCATGCGCAAACAGATTCCTGGCAGCAACTTTGTGGTCGAAAACGCTGCGGGCGCAGGCGGCACCATCGGTGCGACCAAAGTCGCCAAGGCCGCACCCGATGGCCACACCTTGTTGTTGCACCACATTGGCATGGCTGCGATCCCCGCTTTGTACCGCAAGCTCTCTTACAAAACGCTGGAAGACTTTGAATACCTGGGCATGATCAACGACGTGCCCATGACCCTGATCGGCAAGCCCCAGTTGCCCGCCAACACTTACCGCGATTTCGAAAACTACATTCGCGCCAACGCCGGCAAACTCAACATTGCCCACGCGGGTTTGGGTTCGGCCTCGCACCTTTGCGGCCTGCTGTGGCAAACCAATGTGCAGACCAAAGAAGCCATGACCACCATCCCGTTTGGTGGCACTGCGCCCGCCATGACCGCGCTGATCGGTGGCCAGGTCGACGTGATGTGTGACCAGACCACCAACACCACCGCCCAGATCGAAGGCGGCCGCGTGAAGGCTTTTGCTGTGACCACGGCCAAGCCCTTGAGCAACCACCCCGTGCTCAAGCATTACCCCAGCTTGCAAGAGATGGGCATGAAGAACTTCAACCTGACCATCTGGCACGGCCTGTATGCCCCCAAAGGCACGCCGCCAGCTGTCACCAAGATGCTCAACGAAGCCCTGAAAAAAGCCCTGAAAGACCCCGAGTTCGTGAAGAAGAACGAAGCTTTGGGTGCTTTGGTGGTGGTCGACAAGCGTGTCGAGCCAGAAGAGCACAAGAAGTTTGTGGCCGCTGAGATGGTCAAGATCAAAGTCGCTGTGGATGCGGCGGGTAAATACGCCGACTGATCGGCATTCGGTTCACCCCCAAAAGCCCGACCTGGTCGGGCTTTTTGTTTTGTGAACGGTGTGCTGCGGGTCGTTGATCTGCCTTTTTGTAGGAGCCCACCCCGTGGGCGATGGGCGTGGCACACGCCTTTCAAACCGAGATGAAAGCCAGTGGCCTTTCAGTTGCCAAACTTTTCGGTGCCCAAAATCCCCAGTTTGTTCAAACCCTGCCGCTGGGCACCGGCCAGCACGGCAGCAGCAGCTTCGTATTTGGCTTGGGGGTGCGAGCGGATGTGCAGCTCGGGCTGGGGTTGAAGCAAAGCGGCTTGGGCCAGTTGCGCCTGCAAGGCCACCCGATCGGCCAAGGCTTGGCCATTCCACGAGATCTCCGAGTTGGCATCGATGTCGATGCGAATGACCTGAGGCGGGCTGGGCGGCGGCGCGGCGCTGGTCACAGGCATGTCCAGGTTGACCGCGTGCAATTGCGCAGGAATGGTGATGATCAGCATGATCAACAGCACCAGCATCACGTCGATCAGCGGCGTGGTGTTGATGTCCATCATCAGCTCGTCTTCTTCGGGCGGGCTGAGGCTGGGGGTCTGGTGGCTAAGAAAGCCAGTGCTCGGTTTCATGTCAGTTCCCCGGGTCGGTGATGAAGCCGACCTTGGCGATGCCCGCGCGTTGGACGGCGTTCATGACCTGCCCGACGGCAGCAAAGTCGCTTTGTGCGTCGCCACGGATGTGCACTTCAGGTTGGGGTTGCAGCACCGAAAACTTCTTCAGCCGCTCCCGCAGATCGGCCGCGTCTTTCATCGGGGTGTCGAACAAAAAGATCTGCCCTGATTTGTTCACCGAGATAATCAGGTTTTCCGGCAAAGCTTGACGGGGCATATTTTTTTCTTGTGGCAGCTTGACCTGGATGGAGGTGGTCACCACCGGGATCGTGATCAAGAAAATGATCAGCAGCACCAGCATCACGTCCACCAGTGGCGTGGTGTTGATGGTGCTCATGATGTCGTCTTCGGACTCGGTGCCGATGTGCATGGCCATGGCGCAATCTCCGGTGCGGCGGGTTACTTCTTGGCCGAAGACAGCAGCACGGCGTGCAGGTCTGCCCCGAAAGCGTTGATTTCCTCCATCACCGCCTTGTTGCGGCGAACCAGCCAGTTGTAGCCCAAGACCGCAGGCACAGCCACCGCCAGGCCGATGGCGGTCATGATCAAGGCCTCGCCCACGGGACCTGCCACCTTGTCGATGCTGGCTTGGCCCGACATGCCGATCTTGACCAGGGCGTGGTAGATGCCCCAAACGGTGCCGAACAGGCCCACAAAGGGCGCGGTGGAACCCACTGTCGCCAGCACCGCCAGGCCGTCTTGCAGGCGGCTTTGCACGGTGCCCAAGGCGCGCTGCAGGCTCATGCTGACCCAGGTGTTGAAGTCCACGTTGCTGACCATGCCTTCGTGCCGGTTGGCGCTTTCCAGACCTTTTTCGGTGATGAAGCGGTAGGGGCTGGCAGGGTCAAGCCCGTCCGCGGCCTGGCGCAGGCTGGCCGAGGTCCAAAAGTCACCTTGGGCCGCCAAGCCATGTTTGCGCATGCGCGATTGTTCGGCGAACTTGGTGAAGACGACATACCAGCTGCCCACGCTCATGAGCACCAAAATCAGCAGCGTGATCTTGGCCACCGCATCGCCTTGCGCCCACAGTGCGCCCAAGCCATAGGGGTTGTCCACGGCTGTGGTGCCTGCGCTGGGCGCAGTGGCGCTGGGTGTGCCTGCGCTGGCCGGGGTGCCCAGCGTGGCTGTGGTGGCAGAGGATGGGGTTGTGGCCGCCGCAGGTGCAGTGGTGGACGTGTTGGCCCAAGCCGGGCTGCAGAGCAAGGCGGCCGACAGGCTCAGGCTGGCCAGGGTGAGTTGAATGGGGGTGCGCATCGGGTGGGACTCCTTGGGTCGTGGCTGTGAGGGCGTGTTCGTGGGTGTGCTGGTGCGGCTCATTCCAACCGCCAGGTGTATTTCATGCTGGCCCAGGCTTGCTCAGGGCGGCCGTCCACGGTGGCGGGCTGAAAGCGGCATTTGGACAAACCCGCGCGGGCGGCTTCGTCGAGGCGTTTGAAGCCAGAACTCTTTTCGATCTCGGACTGGATCACTTTGCCATCGACCCCGACCAAAAAGCGCAGGCTCACGGTGCCTTCTTCTTCCATGCGCCGCGAGGCACTGGGGTAGTCGGGTTTATCGCATTGGGCAGCGCTGACGCTGGCAGGGGTGCGCGTGGGCGGCGCAGCGCGTGCAGGGGCCGCAGGCGCAGGTGCAGCTGCAGCTGCGCTGGCGGGTGGGGGTTGCGGAGCGCTGCTGGCCACGGCCGTGATGGCCTGTTTGGGGGCGGCGCTGGGCCCAACAGCCACTTCGACCAGGGGCACTTGGGCCGGTGGTGTTGGGCTGGGTGCGGCCACCGGAGGCGTCGGTGCTGGCGCGACCGGCGGTGGTGGGGTCGGTTGTGGCGTGGGGGGCGGTGGTGGGACTGGTGGGGTGGGTTCGACTTTGGGTGCAGGCGGTGGGGGCGGCGGAGTTTCCTGCAGCAAAATGGCTTGGACCACCTGGGGTAATTGACGGCTGATGTCTCGGGTCAAGCCCGCTTGGATGGCCCAAAACACCAGCAAATGCAGCAACACGACCACGGCCAAACCCCAAGGCTGGCGCTTGGAGCGGGTTTGCAAATAGGTGGAGCCCGTCATGCTGGAAGTGGTGCTGGCTGTGCTTTGAGGTGGATGCGTCAAGCTGCGTATTTTGCGGGATAAGGGCGGGGCCGTTGGCGGGCTGGGGCAAATCACCGACAGGTGTTCAGTTTCAGGGCCGCCTGCTCAGGGTCGGATGCGAAATGCCTGACGGCGCTCCTGGGGGCCGATGCGGTGGCCTTGCAGGACTCGGCCGCAGCTGCCTGCCACCACTTCGCCCAGCCAGGTGGCCGCAATGCGCTGGCCGTCGTGTGACTCTTCCAGTGTGAACTCTCCCTCGTCCAGGTCGGCCACCACCGGGTAGCGCAGCGCACCTTGGGTCAGCTCGCCGCGCAGACTGCCTTGGTGATCGGGGTGGGGACCCAGTTGCAGGGTCCACTGGGGGCCGGAGCCGTCCAGTTGCACGGCCCAGACGCCGTGCAGTTGTTCGGGTTTGACGTCTTTGGGGGCGGGGCAAGCGGGCGGCAGACTGGTGCAACCCGACAAAGCCAAAAGTGCTGCCAAGCTGGTCGTGGCCCAAAGGCGAGGGCGAATTTGTGGGTGGGGGTGGTGAGTGCTCATGTTTTGGCCTGCGCTGCGGCCGCCGCCGACACGGCCGCTCGCTGCGCAAATTCGGCCCGCAGCGCTTTGAGCTTTTCGCGGGGGTCTTCTTTGATCGTGTTTTCGTCCAGCCGCATCTCGGCAATGAAACGGCTGGGCAGGGCGGCCACGGTTTCTCGCCCTTTTTTGCGGCGCTTGGTCCAGCTCACGGCCAGGCTGCGCTGGGCGCGGGTGATGCCCACGTACATCAGTCGGCGCTCTTCTTGCAGGCGCAGCAAGATGTCTTCTTGGCTGGCGCCTTCGGTGGTGTTGTCATCACCCAGCTTGAAGGGCAGCAGGCCCTCGTTCACGCCCACCAGAGTCACATGTGGCCACTCCAAGCCCTTGGAGGCGTGCAGGGTGGACAAGGTCACCACGTTTTGGTCTTTCTCGCGTTCGCTCAGGGTGGAGATCAGCGAGATGGTTTGCGCCACGTCGAGCAGGTTTTTGGTCTCAGTCGCCTCTGCGCCTGTTTGAGCGCCTGTGGCATCTTCGATCTCGCCGCCGCAGCGCCCCGCCATCCAATCGCAAAACTCCAACACGTTGGTCCAGCGGGCACTGGCCACTTTTTCGTTGTCTTCACCGTCGTACAGGTGCGACTCGTAGCCAATTTCTTTCAGCCACTCCAGCAAAAAAGCCAGCGCGTCCGTCTTGCCCAACGTTTGGCGGGCGCGGTGCTCGAGGTCGTTGATGTAGCGGCCAAACTCGTGCAGACCCGTTATGGCTCGGGCATTCACGGCGCTGGGCAGGCTGCCCGCAAACAGGGCCTCAAAGAGGCTGAGCTTGTATTGCGTGGCAAAGGTGCCCAGCTGGCCCAGCGTCTGGTGGCCGATGCCGCGTTTGGGGCTGGTGATGGCGCGCAAAAAAGCCGGATCGTCGTCGTTGTTGATCCACAGGCGAAACCAGGCGCACAGGTCCTTGATTTCGGCCTTGTCAAAAAAGCTCTGCCCGCCCGACACCTTGTAGGGGATGTTGGCGCGGCGCAAAGCTTGCTCAAACGGGCGGGCCATGTGGTTGGCGCGGTACAGGATGGCAAAGTCCTTGAACTCGCGGTGCGCGGACGGGTTGATCTGGCCCCCGCGAATCGACTGGATGCGCGCAATCGCCCGGTCGGCCTCGTGTTCTTCGTTCACGGCGTCGACCACGCGCACGGGCTCGCCTTCGCCCAGCTCTGAAAACAGCGTCTTGGGGTAGAGCTTGGGGTTGGGCTCGATGACGTTGTTGGCGGCTCGCAAAATAGCGCTGGTGGAGCGGTAGTTTTGCTCCAGCTTGATGACTTTCAAATTCGGAAAGTCCTGCGGCAGTCGCTTGAGGTTGTCCAGCGTTGCGCCGCGCCAGCCGTAAATGGACTGGTCATCGTCACCCACCGCCGTGAAGCGTGCCCGCTCACCCACCAAGTGCTTGAGCACCTCGTATTGGGTGGCGTTGGTGTCCTGGTATTCGTCCACCAGCACATGGCCCATCTTGGCCTGCCAGCGCTCGCGCACCTCGGGGTAGTCGGCGAGCAGCTTCAGGGGCATGCCGATCAGGTCGTCAAAGTCCACGCTCTGGTAAGCGCTCAAACGCTCTTGGTACAGGGCCATGATGCGGGCGATCACCCGGGCGTTGTCATCGGGCGCTTGCGCTGCGGCTTGTTCGGCGTTCAGCCCCATGTTTTTCCACAGGCTGATGGTCCACTGCCATTGGCGGGCGGTGGCCGCGTCGGTGGTGCCCCCGCAATCCTTCAAGATGCTGGTCACGTCGTCCGCGTCCATGATGCTGAACTGTGGCTTGAGCCCTAGCACTGCGCCGTCTTCGCGCATGATGCGAACGCCCAAAGCGTGGAAGGTGCAGATCAGCACATCTTTGGCGGCGCGGCCAATGAGCTGTTTAGCGCGCTCGCGCATCTCGGCGGCGGCTTTGTTGGTGAAGGTGATGGCGGCGATGCGCTTGGGCTCCAGCCCGGCCTCGATCAGCCGCCCGATCTTGTGCGTGATCACCCGCGTCTTGCCCGAACCCGCCCCGGCCAGCACCAGGCAGGGGCCGGAAACGTAGTTCACGGCTTCGAGTTGGGCGTTGTTGAGTCCGGCTGACATGGGGGAGGCGAGCGATCAGGGCAAAGCGAGCCATCATAGCGGTCTTGCGCTCGCCCCCCTCTCCTTGATGGGCCTTGCCCGGACGCCGATGCCGTGAGTGGCTTGGCGCTTGCGTTGAACCAGCCTGTCCGCGCTGCGACTGCGGGTGTCCAATCAGCCTACTGGTTTACCCCGACAATCAAGCCATGCTGGAAATATTGCGCGTCACTTTCCCCTTCTTTGCCCTGGTCTTGTGCGGCTATGCGGCGGCCCGGCTGCGGCTCTTGCCCCTGGAGGCCATTCCTGGCCTGAATGGCTTTGTGCTGTTCTTTGCCCTGCCCTGCATGTTGTTCCGTTTTGGGGCCGACACGCCGATTGCCCAGTTGCTCGATGCCGGGGTTTTTTTCACGTATTTGTTTTGCGCATTGGTGATCGTGGCGTTCAGCATCGCCATCAGCATGAATGCGCGCATCCGCTGGAACGACGCGTCCATGGGGGCGCTTGTGGCGGCCTTTCCCAATACCGGCTTCATGGGCGTGCCCTTGCTGGTGGCTTTGCTCGGGGCGCAGGCGGTGGGTCCGGCCATTGTGACCATCGTGGTCGATCTGGTGATCACCTCCTCACTTTGTGTGGCGTTGTCGCGCATGGACGCGGCCGGGCAGCACGGCGCGGCAGTGGCCGCCCGCAAGGCGCTGGCCGGGGTGCTGCGCAACCCCATGCCTTGGGCCATCAGTTTGGGTGCGGCGTTTTCATTCTGGAACCTGGAATTGATAGGACCGGTGAACAAGACCGTGAGCCTGCTGGCCGATGCCGCTTCGCCCGTGGCCTTGTTCACCATCGGGGCGGTGCTGGCGCGATCGCAAATGCTGGCGCACGAGCGCCCTGACGGCCCCTTGAGCACAGCCGATTACCTGCCGATTGCGCTGATCAAGCTGGTGTTGCACCCGGTGCTGGTGTTGCTGGTGGGCTTGACGGCCATTCAGTGGGGTGTGCCGATCGAGCCCTTTGCGCTGCAGGTGATGGTGTTGGTGGCCGCGCTGCCCAGCGCCAGCAATGTGTCTCTGCTGGCCGAGCGCCTGGGGGCGGACAACGGGCGCATTGCCCGCATCATTTTGGTGACCACGGCGGCGGCGTTTTTGACCTTTTCGGGGGCGGTGGCATTTTTCAAGATGTGATGGCGGCCATCTGAAGGACGGCGTCAATGGGCCTCAAATCGCCTGCGGGTCCACGTCGACCAGCCAGCGAATGACGCCTTTGTGTTCAGGCTGGCTGCGCACCCGGTGCAGCACGGCGTGCAGGTGCCACAGCATTTTTTGCAGCGCCATGCGGTTGGGGCTTTCCAGCAGCATCTGGGCGCGTTCCACATCGGCGACGCGCTGCATGCTCATGGGCACGGCGGGGTACACACTCACTTGCAACACCAAGTCGGCGGTGTCGGGGTTGGCGCTCAGTTGGGCCTCTAACGTTTCGCGGGCCGCGTTCAACAGCGCTTGAGCAGCCTCTTGCGTGCGTGCGTCGGCGCGCAGCAGGGCCTGGTGGCTGATGGGCGGCAGGTCGGCGGCGGTGCGCTCGGCCAACTCGCTGGCCGCAAAGGCCGGGTAGTCGTGTTTTTTGAGCGCTTCAAACAGCGCGTGTTGTGGGTGAAAGGTTTGCACCCACATTTCACTCGTGGCACTTTGGGCGGCGTCGCGCCCGGCGCGGCCTGCTGCTTGCATGAGCAGCGCAAACAGCCGCTCGGGCGCGCGAAAGTCGCTTGAAAACAGCGCTGTGTCGGGGTTGACGGCGGCCACCAAGGTGATGCGCCGGAAGTCGTGTCCCTTGGCGATCATCTGCGTGCCGACCAAGACATCCACCTCGCCGGAGTGCACCTGCGCCAGTTGGCTTTCGAGTGCGCCTTTGAGGCGTGTGCTGTCGGCGTCGATGCGGGAGATGCGCACCGGGGTGCCGTCGGGGCGCAAGACATGCGCCAACAACTCGCCCAAGTGTTCTTCGAGCTGTTCGGTGCCCCGGCCGATGGGCGCGATATCGGCGTTGCCGCATTCGGGGCAAGCGCGGGGCACGCGCTCGGTCAGCCCGCAGTGGTGGCAGCGCAGGGTGCGGTCGATCTTGTGGAACACCCGAAACGCGCTGCAGTGCTTGCACTCGCTTTTCCAGCCGCAGTCGGCGCAGTGCAGCACCGGGGCGTAGCCGCGTCGGTTGAGCAGCAGCATGCATTGTTCGCCGCGCTCGACGCGCTCTTGGATGGCGGCCACCAACTGGGTGGACAGCACGGCGCGGCGCGGCTGTTTGTTCATGTCTACGCGCCGCACTTTGGGCAAAAGCGCAGTACCAATGCGCGACGGCATCAACAAGCGCTGGTAACGGCCGCCTGGATCTTCGGAGTTGGCCGGGCGGCTGAGGTGCCAGCTTTCCAGCGAAGGCGTGGCCGAGGCCAGCAGCACCGTGGCGTTTTGAAGCTTGCCCCGGTACACGGCCAAGTCGCGGGCCGAGTAGCGTGCGCCTTCTTGCTGCTTGTAGCTGGGGTCGTGCTCTTCGTCGACCACAATGAGTTGGAGGTGCGGCATAGAGGCAAAAATCGCCATGCGCGTGCCCAGCACGATGCGGGCGTGGCCTGCGTGGGCGGCCAGCCAGCCCTTCAGGCGCTGGGCGGGGGTCATGCCGCTGTGCATGGAGACCACGGCATCGATGCCAAAGCGGGACTGCACCCGATCTTCGAGCTGAGGCGTGAGGTTGATCTCGGGCACCATGAGCAGGGCTTGGGCCTGCGGGTCGGCCGCCAGCATGCGCTCCACGGCTTGCAAATACACCTCGGTCTTGCCGCTGCCTGTGCTGCCAAACAGCAAAAATGGCCCGGTGCCCTCGGCCATCTGGTCCAGTACCGCGCTTTGTTCGGGCGAGAGGGCCGGGCCGGGCGTAGTCCGCACTGCGCGTTCGGTGTTCTGTTTTTTCAGGCGGCGAGCCAATTGTTCGCTGGTCAAGTCGCGCAGCTGGGGCGGCAAGGCCGACAGGGCCACCTCGCCCAAAGAGCGTTGGTAATACTGGGCCGAGAATTGCACCAGTTGCCGCCAGGCATCGCCCAGCGGGGCCAAGCCTTGCAGGACGCTGCTGACATCGCGCACGGAAGAGGGCGGCAGGTCGGGTGCCGTGGTGGAGACCGACCACACCACGCCCAGCAAGTCGCGCTGCCCCAGCGGCACCCGCACCAGTTGCCCGGGCTGGAGTGCCTGCAGGCTGCGGTAGCTCAGCAGCCCTCCCACCTGGCTGTGGGCAGGTGTTTGAACGGCAATTTCAATCCAAAGTGGTTCAGTCAGAGTCAATGTGGTTCGAACAAATTTAGAAATTTTGATGGTTAGGTGAAGTCTTGAAAACGGGCCTAAGTGCTTGATTTCTAAGTGCTTTGCGGGTCATCCAGAAAATCTGTGGATAACTTTGTTGAAAACTTGTCTCCAAGGCCGCGAAAGCCTTGAAAATCAAGGCTTTTACTGGATTGCTCACCAGATGGGCATTGAAAAATAACCTAATGAAATCAACAACTTAAGATTTTCTGGCGTGTGGCTGTCAGAAGGGCGAGCCATGAAATTCCAAAAAGATAGAGATCCAAATTTTGTGCATAAGTCAAGAGGTCAAGCCGTTTTTTTTTGTCGAGGACCCGGCTTGTCTGTTGTTTTTATGCCAGCTGAGGCCTTCGGTTTTCAGGCACCGTGACGCAACTTCTTCGAATGGCTGTGCACCGCCTCGACCAGCGCCGTCACATGCTCGGGCGGGGTGTATTGGCTGATGCC
>JBIKQY010000175.1:0-5805 GCA_044349465.1 Limnohabitans sp.
CGCAGGCTTGGCTCAAAAAGCAGGCCAAGGCCTTGTTTGAAGAGCGCCTGCACCACTTTGCACCCCTGTTGGGCGTGCGTTGGCAAAAGCTCAGCCTGTCCAGCGCCAGCACGCGCTGGGGCAGTGCGCGCACCGATGGGCACATTCGGCTGAACTGGCGACTGATCCACTTGCCCATCAGCCAAATCGACTATGTGGTGGTGCACGAGTTAGCCCACTTGCGCGAGATGAACCACAGCCCCCGCTTTTGGGAAACCGTGGGCGAGGTCATGCCCGACTACGCAGAGCGCCGCAAAGCCTTGCGACAGGCCCCGGTGGACCTGAAAGAAGACTGACGCAGGGCTGCCAAGCTGACCATGCGTGCCAGGCTCGTCTCGGTTTCATTTCTTTAGTCTGTCATCCTGGCCTTGAGCCGGGATCCATTGCATGCTGCAGGTGTATGCATAGGGCCGCGGAGCGCAATGGATCCCGGGTCTTCGCCCGAGATGACAAAGCTTCATGGCTGCTTCAACGAAGAGGGCAGGACGGTCCGGCAATCAGGTTGCCTTGGTGCTGAACCGCACTACACCATCGGCCCCACTTTCGCGCTGCATCTGACCAGACAGCCACAACAGGTTCAGGTGGGCCACAGCTTCGCCCAAGGCAAAGGTGGTTTGGTGCACATCGAGGGGCCGTTTGAAAAGCACAGGCAACAGCTCGTGGGCGCAGCACGCCTGCGTACGGCAGGCCTGCAGCAGCTCGGCCAGGCGATCTTGGTGGTGGGTTTGCAGTTGGGCGATGCGAGTGGCTGCGCTTTGAAACGGCCGTCCGTGCGAGGGCAATACCAAGGTGCTGTCCGGCAGGTGCGCCATGCGCTGCAGCGAGTCCAGAAACAGCTGCAGCGGGTTGCTGTCGGGCTCCATCGCATAAACACTGACATTGGTGGAAATGGACGGCAGCAGCATGTCGCCGCTGATCATCAACTGCTGTTGCGCATCGAGCAAAGCCATGTGTTCGGGCGAGTGGCCAAAGCCGCTCAGGCATTGCCAAACGCGTTCACCGATGCGCACGCGCGCGCCGTCCATCAAGCGCACATAGGCGTTGGGGATCTTCGGCACCATGCTGGGGTAATAGCCGACCCGGGCCTGTACCTGTGCCAGTTCGTCGGGTTGGCTCCAGCCATGTGCTTTGAAAAAAGCCACCGTAGGTGCCCCACCAAAATTGGACAGCCCGCTGCAAGCGAGCAGCGACGACTGGTATTCGCTGGTGCTCATCCACAAGGGCGCTTGCCAGCGCTCGCACAACCAATGGGCCAGGCCCATGTGGTCCGGGTGCATGTGCGTGACCAGCACGCGCAGGATCGGCAGGCCTTGCAGCGCCTGCGTTTCGATCTGCTGCCAAGCCTCTCGGGTGGCAGGGTTGTCGATGCCGCAGTCCACCGCCGTCCAGCCTTCTTGCATCACGCCGGATTGGGTCGGGTGGGGCAGGCGGTCGCGCAACAGCCACAGGTTGATGTGGTTGAGGGCGAAGGGCAAACCCATGCGCAACCAGAACACGCCAGGCGCCACTTCGGTGACTGTGCCGGACTGCGGCAGGTGCTCGCCCAGTGGATAGCGCAGCGGCGGCACGGCCGTGCGCAACTCGGGGGCGGGCGTGGCTTCGGGCGAATCGGGCATGCGGGGGATGGTTTGGGTTAGCATTCGGGAAATTGACGTTGACGTTAACGTCAAAGATGACAACGCATTCTAGGGGCCGGTGGCGTAACCGCCTGTCCCGGTTGCGCAAACAAGGTGAGAACCGCACGCCATGGCGAACACGCACACGATCAGCGATTTGGCTCAGGAGTTTGACCTGACCACCCGTGCCATCCGCTTTTACGAAGATATGGGTTTGCTGGAGCCCGAACGCTCCGGCCCCGGTGGGCGCAACCGCGTGTATTCGGCCCGTGACCGCACCCGCCTCAAACTGACTTTGCGCGCCAAGCGCCTGGGCCTGTCGCTGACCGAGGCCAAAGACCTGATCGACATGTACGACAGCCCCCGCGACACCGTGCCCCAGCTGAAAAAATTCATGGTGGTGTTGGCCCAACACCGCCAGCAGCTGGAGTCGCAGTTGGCCGACCTGGAGGCTACGCTGGACGAGGTCAAAACCCACGAAAAAGAAACCCGCAGTTTGCTGAACAAGGCCAACAAGGCCGCGCCGGCCAGCTGAGCCCCACTGTTGGGGTGATGACGAGACCCTGTGCACAGGGCCTGTTGAACACTGGCTTTTGGTTGACGTTGACGTAAACGTCAATTACAGTTCGGCTTGACTTTAACCACCGGATGCAAAGTGACCTCTGCCCTGACCCCCCACGAGCGTGTTGCCCAGAGCCTGGCCCGTCAAGGCATGATGAACCACTTGGGTGTGCGCCTGTTGTCAGCCTCCGTGGGGCAAGTCGAACTGTCCGTGCCCTACAGCGACAAGGTCACGCAACAACAAGGCGGCTACCACGGTGGTGCCATTGGCGCACTGGCAGACATTGCCGCCGGTTACGCTGCACTGACTGTGTCACCAGAAGGCATGGAAGTCACCACAGTGGAATACAAGATCAACTTTCTCTCCAACTTTCAAGGCGGAGAGATTCGCGCCACCGGTCGCGTCACCAAGGCGGGCAAACGCATCATCGTGACCACGGCCGAGGTGGTGCACATTGACGACACCGGCAAACGCTCAGACTGCGCAGTGATGCAATCGACGCTGGTGCCTGTAGCCAAAACTTACTAGTCCATTCAGCGTTGGGCGTTTTGCGTTCAGCGTGAAAATCAACAGCAACCGCCCAACGCTCAACGGAGAACCCATGAACAACCTGCCCGGCCTGAACTTCCAACTCGGTGAAGACATCGATGCCCTGCGCGACGCCGTGCGTGACTTTGCCCAAGCCGAAATCGCCCCCCGCGCCGCCGAGATCGACCAGAGCGATCAGTTCCCGATGGACCTGTGGCGCAAGATGGGTGACTTGGGCGTGCTGGGCATCACCGTGGGTGAGGAATACGGCGGTGCCAACATGGGCTATCTGGCGCACATGATCGCGATGGAGGAAATTTCCCGTGCCAGCGCTTCTGTGGGTCTGAGCTATGGCGCGCACTCCAATCTGTGCGTGAACCAGATCAAGCGCAACGGCACGCCCGAGCAGCGCGCCAAATACCTGCCCAAGCTGATCAGTGGCGAGCATGTGGGCGCTTTGGCCATGTCGGAGCCCGGTGCGGGCTCGGACGTGCTGAGCATGAAGCTCAAGGCGGAAGACAAAGGCGGTTATTACCTGCTCAACGGCTCCAAAATGTGGATCACCAACGGGCCTGACGCCGACACCTTGGTGGTGTATGCCAAGAGCGAGCCCGAGCTGGGCGCGCGCGGCGTGACGGCCTTCTTGATTGAAAAAGGCATGAAGGGTTTTTCCATTGCGCAAAAGCTCGACAAGCTGGGCATGCGCGGCAGCCACACGGGCGAGCTGGTGTTCAACAACGTGGAAGTGCCTGCCGAGAACATTCTGGGTGGCCTGAACAACGGCGCCAAGGTGCTGATGAGTGGTCTGGACTATGAGCGCGCAGTGCTCACCGGCGGTCCGCTGGGCATCATGCAATCGGTCATGGACAACGTGATCCCCTACATCCACGACCGCAAGCAGTTTGGCCAGAGCATTGGCGAGTTTCAGCTGATCCAGGGCAAAGTGGCCGACATGTACACCGTGCTGCAAGCCGGTCGCAGCTTTGCGTACACCGTGGCCAAAAACCTCGACTTGCTGGGTGCCGAGCATGTGCGCCAAGTGCGCAAGGACTGCGCCAGCGTCATCTTGTGGACCGCCGAAAAAGCCACCTGGATGGCAGGCGAAGGCGTGCAGATTTTTGGTGGCAACGGTTACATCAATGAATACCCACTGGGCCGCTTGTGGCGTGACGCCAAGCTGTACGAAATCGGCGCGGGCACGAGCGAGATTCGCCGCATGCTGATCGGGCGCGAGTTGTTTGCCGAAACCTGCTGAAGGCGTCAGTCATCCAGCGGCAGGCCAGTCCAGCGACAATCTCACCATGACCACTTCACTGCAACACCTTCTGGACAACAACCGCCAATGGTCTGCGCGCATGGTGCGCGATGACCCGGCGTTTTTCTCCCGTCTGGCCAACCAGCAAAACCCCAAGTATTTGTGGATCGGTTGTTCTGACAGCCGCGTGCCCGCCAACCAGATCACCGGGCTGGACCCGGGCGAGGTGTTTGTGCACCGCAACGTGGCCAACGTGGTGGTGCACTCGGACCTGAACGCGCTGTCGGTCATCCAGTACGCCGTCGATGCGCTCAAGGTCGAACACATCATGGTGGTGGGGCATTACGGGTGTGGTGGCGTGCTGGCCACGCTGCGGGGCATGCGTGTGGGCCTGGCCGACAACTGGCTGCGCCATGTGCACGATGTCAAGGTGCGCCATCGCCGTCGCCTGGATCACCTCACGGTGCCCGAGCAAGAAGATGCCCTGTGCGAGATGAACGTGATCGAGCAGGTGGGCAACGTGGCCCTGACCAATGTGGTTCAAGACGCCTGGTCGCGTGGGCAAAAGCTCAGCGTGCACGGCTGGTGCTATGGCCTCAAAGATGGCCTGGCCAAAGACTTGGGTGTCAGCATGAGCGGCAGCCACGAGGTGGTGGACGTGTTTCGCAGCGCCTTCAAACGTTACCCCCGAGGCGTCTGAGCGCCGTGTGCCCATGAGCTTGGCAGAATTTCTGGAGTTGGGCAGTTATGCAGTGACCGTGTTCGGTCTGCCTTATGCCGTCTGGGTGTTCTGGCTCGAGCAGCGCAAGGAGCGCGAAAACGAAGAAGAAGAGGCCTACCAACACCTGTCGGACGCCTACAACGAATTTTTGAAGGTGGTGCTGGACCACGCCGATCTGCAGCTGCGCACCAACCAAGCCCTGCCCGACCCGACACCAGAGCAAAGAGAACGCATGTTGATCATTTTCGACATGCTCATTGCGCTGTTTGAACGCGCCTTCCTGATCGCGTTCCGAGAAGAAATGAGCGCCACCGAACAGCGGCGCTGGAATTCCTGGGACGACTATATGCGCGAGTGGTGCCGCCGGGACGACTTCCGCCAGTCCTTGCCCCTCTTGCTGCGCGGCGAAGACCCCGATTTTGTGGCCTACATCCGCCGCATCGCCCAAGAAGAAACCGGCGAACACCTCATCATTGCCGACATCCACGCCTGAAAGGAATCCACATGTCACACGACCCCATCGTCATCGTCAGCGCTGCCCGCACACCCATGGGCAGCTTTCAAGGTGACTTTTCCGCACTGGCTGCCCACGACCTGGGTGGCGCAGCCATCAAGGCCGCCGTCGAGCGCGCAGCCATCAGCCCTGAGCTGGTCACCGAAGTGCTGTTTGGCAACTGCCTGATGGCTGGCCAAGGCCAGGCCCCGGCGCGCCAAGCGGGCTTCAAAGGTGGTTTGCCCAAGAGTGCGGGCGCGGTCACGCTGTCCAAGATGTGCGGCTCGGGCATGCGCGCGGCCATGTTCGCGCACGACATGTTGGTCGCGGGCACGCACGACGTGCTGGTGGCCGGGGGCATGGAGAGCATGACCAATGCGCCTTACCTCATGCTCAAGGGCCGTGGCGGCTACCGCATGGGCCACGACAAAATTTACGACCACATGATGCTCGATGGCCTGGAAGACGCTTACGAAGCCGGTCGCAGCATGGGCACCTTTGGCGAAGACTGTGCCGCCAAGTACAGCTTCACCCGCGCCGAGCAAGACCACTTTGCCACCACCAGCGTGCAGCGCGCCAAGGCCGCCACCG
>JBIKQY010000176.1:0-5790 GCA_044349465.1 Limnohabitans sp.
CACCGGCTTGACCGAGCGCTTGTGTGCGGGTTTGCGTACTTTGGGTAAAACCATTCCCGTGTTGATGGCTTCATCGGCCCAAGCCGAGCTGGACAACCCTTATGGCCGCAGCAAACTTGCCGCCGAAAAAGCCTTACAAACACTGGCCAGTGAACACCTCAACCCGGTGGCCATCTACCGTTTGCCCGGTGTGTTTGGTAAATGGTGCAAGCCCAACTACAACTCGGTGGTGGCCACTTTTTGCCACAACAAAGCGCACGACCTGCCGGTGCAGATCAACGATGCCCATGCCCGTGTGCGCTTGGTCTATGTGGACGATGTGGTTAACGCCTTTTTGAGCCAATTGACCGCTGAATGGTCGGGCTTGGTTCGCCCCAGTGTCGCGCCGGAATACACCATCACCTTGGGTGAGTTGTCGGACCAAATCGATGCCTTCAAAAACTGCCGCACGTCCTTGGTCTCAGAGCGCGTGGGTACAGGCCTGACCCGTGCCTTGTACGCCACCTATGTGAGCTACTTGCCGGTGGATAAGTTTGCCTACAGCGTGCCCGCCCATGGGGATGCTCGCGGCGTTTTTGTGGAAATGCTCAAAACGCCCGACGCGGGGCAGTTCAGCTTTTTCACTAGCCACCCCGGTATTACTCGCGGCAGTCATTATCACCACACTAAAACCGAAAAGTTCTTGGTCATCAAAGGCCACGCCCGTTTTGGCTTTAGGCACACGCTTACCAACGAAGTGCACCACTTGGAAACCCACGGCGACCAGCCACAAATCGTGGAGACGGTGCCCGGTTGGACGCACGACATCACCAACATCGGCGCTGATGAGATGGTGGTGATGTTGTGGGCCAATGAAATTTTTGACCGCGCCAACCCCGACACGATCGCCAGCCAGGTTTGAAGCCATGAAAAAACTCAAAATCATATCGGTCGTGGGCACCCGCCCCGAGATCATCCGTTTGTCCCGCGTGCTCGCCGCCCTGGATGTGCATTGCGACCACGTCTTGGTGCACACCGGCCAAAACTACGACTACCAGCTCAACCAGGTGTTCTTTGATGACCTGGGTGTGCGAAAGCCTGACTACTTTTTGAACAGCGCCGAAGGCAGCACCAGTGCGGCCCACACGATTGGCAACTTGATCACCGCGGTGGATGGTGTGTTGGCCAAAGAGCAACCCGAAGCCATGCTGGTGCTGGGCGACACCAACAGCTGTTTGTCGGTGATACCCGCCAAGCGCCGCAAGGTGCCGATCTTCCACATGGAAGCCGGTAACCGTTGCTTTGATCAGCGCGTACCCGAAGAAACCAACCGTCGCATCGTGGATCACACGTCGGACATCAACCTCACCTACAGCACCATCGCGCGTGACTATTTGTTGCGTGAAGGTTTGCCACCCGACCAGGTCATCAAGACCGGCAGCCCGATGTTTGAGGTGTTGCAACATTACCTGCCGCAAATCAAAGCGTCGGATGCGGTGGCGCGTTTGGGCTTGGTGGTGGGGCAGTACTTTTTGGTGAGTGCGCACCGCGAAGAAAACATCGAGTCTGAAAAGTCGTTCACCAAGCTGGTGGCCGTGCTCAACAGCGTGGCCGAGGAGCATGGTTTGCCGGTGGTGGTGTCGACCCACCCGCGCACCCAAAAGCGGGTGGACGCAACGGGCGCACAGTTTCACCCGCTGGTGCGGTTGATGAAGCCGCTGGGGTTCCACGATTATGTGAACCTGCAAATGAACGCCAAAGCGGTGTTGTCCGACAGCGGCACGATCAACGAAGAGTCGTCGATCCTGAACTTTCCCGCCCTGAACTTGCGCGAAGCGCACGAGCGCCCAGAAGGCATGGAAGAGGCCGCCGTGATGATGGTGGGCCTGGAGGTGGAGCGCGTGCGCCAGGGGCTGGCCATCGTGGCGCAGCAGGCGCGTGGCGAACAGCGTGACTTGCGCTTGGTGGCCGACTACAGCATGCCCAACGTGAGCGCCAAGGTGGTGCGCATTGTTCACAGTTACACCGATTATGTGAATCGGGTGGTTTGGAAGAAGTATTGAGCTGTTTGCGTTGTGAACATACTGATTGTTAGCCAATATTTTTGGCCAGAAAATTTTCGGATCAACGATCTGGCGCAGGAGCTTGTGGGGCGCGGGCACCGTGTGACGGTGTTAACGGGTTTACCCAACTACCCGGGCGGTCAGATTTATGAGGATTATCGTGCGGATCCTGTCCTATTTGCTAACTATGAGAAAGTCGAAATAGTCAGGGTCCCTCTGCTGCCAAGGGGTTCAGGGGCCGTTCGGCTTTTGTTGAATTACATTTCTTTTTCTCTGTTCGCTTGTGCACTAGGGCCTTGGAAATTGAGAGGCCGAAGATTTGATGTCGTTCTTACCTGTCAATTGAGCCCTGTGACTGTTGGTTTGCCTGGGGCTTTGATGTCATGGATCAAAAATGCGCCCATGGCCATGTGGGTGCTTGATTTATGGCCCGATACATTGAGAGCCATTGGCGTTGTGAAATCGCCCCGATTGTTAGCGTGTGTGGGCAAGTTGGTAGGTTTTATCTATCGTCGCTGTGATCTGATTTGGGCCCAGTCTCGAAGTTTTATTCCTAAAATTCTATTTTTGTCAGGTCCCCAAATTCCGGTTGTCTATTTTCCGAGTTGGGCCGAGAAAATTTTTAAAAATGAAGTGACCAAACCAGCATCAGAAGTTCCCATTAAAGATGGTGCGTTTAATCTGATGTTCGCAGGCAATGTCGGAGAGGCGCAGGACTTTGCGTGCATTCTGTCAGCGGCAGAGTTGCTTAAGGCGCACTTGAGTATCAGGTGGTTAATCGTAGGCGATGGTCGAATGTCGAGTTGGGTAGAAGCTCAAATCAGGTCGCGTGGGCTTGAAGATTCAGTTTTCTTGTTGGGACGGTATCCAGTTGAGCGGATGCCTGAGTTCTTCATGCACGCAGACGCCATGCTGGTTACGCTGGCAGATGAAGTAATTTTTTCGATGACCATACCTGGAAAATTGCAGTCTTACTTGGCTGCAGGCATGCCCATAGTCGCCGCTTTAAATGGGGAAGGTGCAGAAGTTATTCGTCGGGCAAGAGCTGGTTTGACCTGCCCTGCCGGTAATCATTCGGAATTGGCGAAGAATGTGCTGATGATGTCTGAACTTTCGTTGTCTGAAAGGCAGGCTATGGGTAAAAGCGGGTTGCAATTCAGCGAGAGAGAGTTTGATCGAAATAAGTTGATTGATTCGGCAGAAAAATATTTGTTAGATCTGTGTAAATGAAAAGAATATTTGATCTTGTTTTGGGCATTATTGCCGCTTTGGTTTTGTGGTTGCCGGTGTTGTTGGTGGCCTTGGCGGTGCGTTTAACCTCGAAGGGCCCAGTGCTGTATTGGTCGGACCGGGTAGGGCTCAATAACCAGATTTTCAAGATGCCCAAGTTCCGCAGCATGCGCTTGGGCACGCCAGCGGTGGCAACGCATTTGCTGGGCAGCCCGACCGCGCACTTGACGCCGATTGGTGGTTTTTTGCGTAAGAGCAGTCTGGACGAGCTGCCACAGTTGTGGAGCATCCTCAAGGGCGATATGAGTTTTGTGGGGCCGCGCCCAGCGTTGTTCAATCAACAGGATTTGATCGAACTGCGCACGTCGCAAGGGGTGCATATGTTGGTGCCGGGTTTGACGGGATGGGCCCAAGTCAATGGTCGTGATGAGTTGCAAATACCTGACAAAGTGACGCTGGATGTGGCTTATCTGCATCGACAGTCCCTTTGGTTTGACGTGCTCATTTTGTGGCTAACCTTTGTTAAGGTGCTGCGCCGCGATGGAGTATCTCATTGACAGGCGTTGATGTTGTGGTGGACAAGCTGCTTTTCTTGGGGGTGGGCATGGGCGTTCCGTGGCCGAGGTGGTGTTGGGTCAGGGCGCCATCATGAATTGCGGCCCGTGGTGGACCACCTCGTGCTGGCGCATGATTTCGGCTATTTGGGCGTGAATGTATCTACGGCAGGCAGCAGCGTTTTGAGATTGACGCAAACGGGCGCGGCCATTGGCGATGGTGTGCAAATAGCTGCAGGCACGGTGCTGAGGCCCGGCAACGCGGTTTATAGTTTGATTCAAGTTGTAACAGGTCCTGAGTCAGGCCGAACATGACATACAAGCAACTACAGGATTCAATACCTTGATCAAGACTTTTGCCCAGTGGACCCGCCCTGTCCTGAGCTTGCCGCGCCCAGTCAAGCGGGGTATTGTGTTGGCTGTGGATGTGGCGCTGTGTGTGCTGGCGGTTTGGCTGGCCTATTACTTGCGCATGGGTGATTTTGTCACCCTGCAGGGCCCGGTGCTTGTGGCCGTGGGGGTGTCTTTGGTTTTGGCTTTGCCCATTTTTGTGGTGTCGGGCTTGTACCGGGCCATTTTCAGATATTCCAATTTGCGGGCCTTGGCCACGGTGGTGCAGGCGGTGGCGGTTTATGGCGTGTTGTATGCCTTTGTCTTTACGGGCATGGCTTTTGAGGGCGTGCCGCGCACGGTGGGGATCATTCAGCCGGTGCTGCTGCTGCTGCTGGTGGGTGCTTCGCGGGCGTTTGCGGGGGTTTGGTTTGGTCGGGCTTATCAGAGCATGGTTAAGCGCTCGGCCTTGCCCCAGGTGCTGGTGTATGGCGCGGGCAGTGCCGGCCGGCAGCTGGCCGCCGCCATGGCCCACGGGCACGAGATGCAGGTGCTGGGCTTTTTGGACGACGACGACCGCCTGCATGGCCAGGTGCTCAATGGTTTGCGCATTTACAACCCGCAAAACTTGGGTGAGGTTTTGGGCCGCTTGCCCGTTACCGATGTTTTGTTGGCCTTGCCCACAGCCACGCGCCAGCGGCGCAACGCCATCTTGGCCGAGCTGGCCCACCACCATGTGGCCGTGCGCACCCTGCCCAGCGTGACCGACTTGGCCGCAGGCCGTGTGGGCCTGAGCGATGTGCGCGAGCTTGACATCGACGACCTGCTGGGGCGCGACGCGGTCAAGCCCAATGGTTTGCTGATCAACCGCAACACCCACCACAAGACAGTGCTGGTGACCGGGGCCGGTGGCAGCATTGGCAGCGAATTGTGTCGCCAGATTTTGCAGTGCCAGCCGCAGCAACTGTTGCTGTTGGAGATGAGTGAATTTGCCCTGTACCAGATTCACCAAGACCTGCAGGCGCAGCTGGCCCGCCAAGCCGACCAGACTGCACTGGCGGGCGACGCCCCCGGCATACAGACCGAGCTGGTGCCGCTGTTGGGCTCGGTGTGCGATGAGTTGCGCATGCAAGAGATCATGCGCACCTGGCGGCCGCACACGGTGTACCACGCGGCCGCTTACAAACATGTGCCCCTGGTAGAGCACAACCCGGCCGAAGGCGTGCGCAACAACGTGTGGGGCACACTGGTGTGCGCCCAAGCAGCAGCGCGCAACGGGGTGGCCAACTTTGTGCTGGTGAGCACCGACAAGGCCGTGCGCCCCACCAACATCATGGGGGCCACCAAGCGCCTGGCCGAGATGGTGCTGCAGGCGCTGGCCATGGCCTCGGCCCAGCGCCCACAGCAGCACACCACCTTCACCATGGTGCGCTTTGGCAATGTGCTGGGCTCCAGCGGATCGGTGGTGCCGCTGTTTCGCGAGCAGATCAAAAACGGCGGCCCCATTACCCTGACGCACCCGGACATCACCCGCTATTTCATGACCATCCCCGAGGCGGCGCAGCTGGTCATTCAGGCCGGGGCCATGGGCACGGGGGGCGATGTGTTTGTACTCGACATGGGTCAGCCAGTGC
>JBIKQY010000178.1:0-5759 GCA_044349465.1 Limnohabitans sp.
CCCGAAGGCCCGCTGCTCGATGTGATCGCCGCGCACAGCCTGCGCCACCACGTCATGGACATGGACCGCCTGTGCCAGGAAAGCGGCACCCTGGTCAGCGCCGTGATGTTGGGGGCCATTGCAGGCAGCGGCTTGCTGCCCTTCTCACGCGAACATTACGAGGCCGTGTTGGCAGGCCCGAGCAAGGCGGCGCAAGCCAGCCTGCGTGGCTTTGCGTCGGCTTTTGACTTGGTGACGCGCCAGCGCGAACAGGCGCAATATGTCGAGCAGGTGATGAAGCCAGCGGCCCCAGTGCTGGCTGCATCGGCCGTTTTGCCCGACGATGTCGCAGCCAAATTTCCCGCCGTGCTGCACCCCCTGATGGGCTTGGCGCACCAGCGCTTGGTGGAATACCAAGGCCCCGCTTATGCCCGCTTGTATGTGCAGCGGCTCGAACGCTTGCTGGATGCCGAATCCGCGTCAGCCGACGCCACCCACCCCGTGACGGCCGAGACCACACGCTGGTTGGCGCTGTGGATGGCGTTTGACGACATCATCCGCGTGGCCGACCTGAAAAGCCGCGCCAGCCGCTGGGACCGCGTGACGCAAGAAGTCAAAGCCAAAGAGGGTGATGTGCTCAAGGTGTACGACCATTTCAAACCCGGCGTGCCCGAGCTGGCCGCCCTGTTGCCGCAAGGTCTGGCCAACCGTCTGCTGCGCTGGGACCGCGCACGTGTGGCCAATGGCAAAGCGCCTTGGGCGCTGCCAATCAAGGTGGCGCGCCATGCGCTGTGGGGTATGGCCAGCTTGCGCCTTTTGGCCAGCTTGCGCGTGCTGCGCCCGCTGGGCAGCCGCTATCAGACCGAGCATGCGCTGATCGAAGAGTGGCTCAGTGGCATTGAGGCCGCCACACGCCAATCGCCCGCGCTGGGTTTGGAGTTGGCACGTTGCGGGCAACTGATCAAAGGCTACGGCAGCACCAACGAACGCGGCAAGGACAACCTGCTGCACATCCTGCGCCATGTGTGTGGCGCGGCTTCAAAACTGCCCTTGGTCGAGCAAGTGGCTGCCGTGGCCCGCATCCGCCAAGCGGCATTGCAAGACGAAGCAGGCCAAGCGCTCGACCAGGCCTTGTTGCAACACGGCGCTCCGGCCCGTCCGGTCAAGGAACAGCCCGTGCTGTGGATGAAAAATCCACGGTTGCAAAAATGAAGGCGCCAAGCTGCAATTGATCCGGGCAGATGAGGTTTGAATTGCCTATGGTTTTATTGGCCATGTGGTTATTTGTCTTTGTGGGAGCCCACCCCGTGAGCCAAGGCTTGCAGGGTGTGTGCCACGCCCATCGCCCACAGGGGTGGGCTCCTACAAAAAAGCAATCCCTTGCATGCAGCTCAAGATTTCAAGGGGCCGGATCAATCAGAGACGGACCTTCAAGGATCGACACCTTCACATGGTGCACAGACGATGGCGCGTCAAACCCCGACCACCGCTTATCACTCAGGCCAAGATGATGCAACGCCATCCTGGACGCGATGGATCAAGGCCCAGCCAGAGAGACACTGACCGAGGCAGACGAAGCACTGGTGCCTGCGCTGTTGCTGGCGCTGACCGTGCAGTTGTATGAAGCACCTTGGGTCAGCCCCGCGACTGTGACAGGGCTGCTGACAGACTCGCCGAACCAAAGAACAACAGGGCTGGTGGCCGCAGTACTGAAGGGCCCCTCACCGGCTTGAGTGCAGGTGGCTTTGTAACCGGTGATGGGCGCACCACCGTCAAATGCGGGTGGTCTGAAGGCCAGGCGGACACTGGCGCTGTCACGGTCTGGCGTGGCTGCACCGATGGTCGGCGCACCTGGAACAGCCACGGCTGCAGGACTGGAACCACCACAGGCGGACAAACCCAACAACACCCAGCTTGCGCAAATGACTTGAGCGCCTCGACGAAAATTTTGAAAGATCATGAAAACCCTGACTTGCATCCCAGACACATTTGGAAAAAGTACCCATGGAATTATAAATAAGTTTTACTTTTGTTAATTTTTTATATTTTTAAGAAAACATTCAAGGCACGTCTTTGGCCTTTGACCCACAAAGGCACACGCCAATCCCCCCATCGCTGGACCTGGCCGTGTGGTTATTTATCTTTGTGGGAGCCCACCCCGTGAACGAAGGCTTGCAGGGTGTGCGCCACGCCCATCGCCCACAAGGGTGGGCTCCTAGAAAAAAACAATCCCTTGCGTGCAGCTCAAGACTTAAAGGGGCCGGATCAATCAGAGACGGGCCTTCACGGATCGACACCTTCACGTGGTGCGCAGACGATGGCGCGTCAAACCCCAGCCAACTCGCGCAGCCCCTGTGGGTTGGGCAGGCCCAACACCCGGCCGCCACCGCTGATGAGTTGGCGTTCGCGCAAATGGCGCAGCACCCGCGAAAACGTTTCTGGGGCGATACCGAGTTGTGCGGCGATGGTCCGTTTGCGCTCGGTCAGTTTGACGAACAGACTGCCAGACTGATCGCTGGGTTCAGCATGGCGCAGCAACCATTCAGCGCATCGCGCATCAGCGTCTTTGGCCACACGACTGACCGCCAGTTCGCTTTGTTGGCGCTGCGAACGCGCCATGTCCATGAGCAGGTTCTGCGAGGCCTCGGGCAAAGCGTGCACTTCGGCCACAAAGTCGGGCACGCTCACATACTGCACATGCACCTCGGTCTCAGCCACCGCGTCAACCGCATGCGGCAAGCCCAGCAAGCCCGATGCGGCCTCTAGCCAGAAGGGTCCTTCCACCACGCCCAGCTGGTGCGCCATGTGGCCATCCGCCATCACCCCCAGCACCACGCGCCCCTGCATGACATGCAGAATGCGGTCTACCGCGTCACCTCGGTGCAGCAACACAGTGCCTGCTAACACGGGGGCTTCGGGCTCGGACAAAGGGGGCAAAGAGGTTTCCAACATAGTGGAGCCAAATGTGCCAGAGCAGGCAGCACCTGGCTTTGACGCACGTCAAATCAGCCGTTCAACGAACCAAATGCCGCCTGCGCCAGCGGCGATCACCAAAAAAAGCTGGCGAATTTTGGTGGGTTGCCAGACCTGCAAATACCGCATCACCAGCCAAGCCAAGCCGCCCAAGACACCCGCCACCGCCGCTTGCGCCAATTCAATGCCGAAATTAAAACCCAGCAAACTCCAAAACCGGTGTGCAGTGTCAAGGCCAATGGCTTGCAAACTTGAGGCCAAGCCCAAACCATGCACCAAGGCGCTGGCCCACACCAACACCAAACGCAAGCTCATGCCCATGACACGACCGTGTTGCAGCAACCAGATCTCAGCCGCAGCCATGCCGATGACGGTCAAAGCGATGCCAGGCTCAACCCAAGCCGTGCCAAAAGGCAACTGGCCCATCAACCCCCAGGCTAAGGTCAAAGCGTGTCCAAAAGTGAAAGCACTCAAAATGACCAGAATTTGCCGCCAACTGCCCCCGCCGAGCAACACCACGGCCAAAAACAGCAAATGGTCCCAACCCGTCAGGATGTGCATGACACCCAACTCGGCGTAGTCCAAGGTCACTTGCCCTGGGCTTGGAAACAAGGTCCGTTCGGGCCGCTCGGGCGTCAAGACCATCAGCTGCTTGTGCGCCCCTTGCGTGACAGCAATACTCAATTTCCGCTCGGCCTCGGACTGACCAAACAAACCCGCACGAAAAGCCATGTTGGGCACACGGGTCAAACTCATGGACTCCACAGGCTGGGCCAATTTGAAGCGCACCAACACCACCAAATGGTTCACTTCATGCGCTGCCAAGTCATCGCTTGGGGTAGGCACCAAGGTGATGCCATCGATGGGTCTGGGACCCTGGGCATCACGCAAACGCAACTGAGCCCGCAACTGCTGATGAATGCGGTCTTCGTGTGCTGCCACCTCTTGGTTAGACCAAGCCCCATCACCATCGTCGTCAATGCCACTGAAAGCCGATACCGGCAAAGAAACCACCAGATACGCGCCGTCGCCCTGCAAATGGAGTGTGCCTTTTTGCGCGACCATCAAATGGGCTTGTGCGCTGGAACAAAAGATCACAAACGCTACAGCCATCCAGCGTGCACTTCGCCACACCAAGATCATGCGTGGTCCAGACGGTGGCACGCCATCGGCACAAACCGCATCATGGGCGCGCGTTGGCCCAAGCTGCAGGCGTGCCTTTCACGCAACGCTGGATGAAGGGGTAGGTCTTGGTGATGTAGTAATGGTAGGTGCCGTTTGGAAACTCGGGCGTCACGCCTGAACGGCCATTGCACTCGTCCAAATCACCCAAACCGGCCACATATTCCCAGTCTTGCTGGAAGTGCCCCATGGCGAACAAGCTGGTCGAAGGACGGCCTGAATCGGGCGAAGTTTTGGTGCGGAAGCTGCCCTTCATTTCCTTGAGCGCAGAGCTGGCACTGTTGGCCGTGGCGTAGCCCAGGTTGGCGTAAATCGGAAACCCATCTGCAGCCCATCCAACCAAGGTCATGCTGGTCGCGCTGGCAGCGTTGAGCTTGGGGATCAAATGGGTGGGCATGCCGTGGTAGTGGTATTCGCCATTGGGCTGGACATGGGCATTGTTTTCATCGGTGCCAAAGTCAAACTTCCAGGGACTCACGGCAGGGTCGCCCATGGCCTCCATGCGCCAAGCCCCAGTGCCGCCTGCATAGTTACAACCGGACATGACGGAGCTGGCCGTATTGGTGCAGGTGCCTGCGGTGCCAGGGTCCATCTTCACGCTGTTGAGTGCAAAACCAGGCAACTTGACTGCAGTGCTGCTGGCCTTGGCCACGGGAATCAGGGTCACGCTGCCCGACACCGACTGCGCTGACAACTTGGTCGCAAAATTGCCCCCGGTCACAACGTGGTTGGGCACCCCGTTGCCGACCAAATTGCGCAGCGCGCTGTCACAAGTCCAGCTGTAATTGAACGCCAAGTTGTCGTTGACCAGCGTGGCAAGGCCACCCGGCACCGTGTTGTTGTAAGACAAAGCCTGTGTGCCGCTGTTCAAGATACTGCACAACACACCTTCGGTGCCGATGGCAACGGCTCCAGCGCTGGGCGTTACGGTCACGGCGGCAGAAGACGTCCCCACACCCACGCTGTTGGTGGCGCTGAGGCTGCAACTGTAAGACATGCCATTGGTCAAACCCGTCACCACAACAGGACTGGCCGTGGCCGTGGCGCTGAAGCGAAGGCTGCCCGCAACGCAGATCGCGGTGTAGTCAGTGATGCTGGCGCCACCATTCGAAGAAGGTGCGCTGAACGATAGACTCGCACTGGCATTGCCCGGCGAGACCGTTCCCATGATGGGCATCCCCGGCAACGTCGCAGTGGTCGTGCCGTCGCTGCCACCGCCCCCACCACAGGCCAGCAAACTGGAAGAAATCAGCAGCCAAAGGCCGTACTGGACAAAATTTTGCGGGCGAAATTGATCAGACATCTGAATTCTTTAATTGTTTATTACAACAATTTTTTATATTTAAGAACCCAAATTATGAGGTGGATTCAAAATAATTTTCAGCAAAGAAATGTAAAGCTTGACCGGTCACCAGCGGCACCGCTCACAGCACCAGCATGGCCCGAAAATCGTTCACATTGGTGTGTGTCGGCCCGGTGATGACCAGGTCGCCCAGCGGCTCAAAAAAGCCATAGGCGTCGTTGCGTTGCAGATGATCGGCCACTTTGTGCCCCAGCGCGGCAGCGCGCGCCAGCGTGTCGGGGCTCACTTGCGCCCCGGCGTTGTCTTCGATGCCGTCGATGCC
>JBIKQY010000014.1:0-18873 GCA_044349465.1 Limnohabitans sp.
AGGGGTGCGCTGGTCACTCACCACCACCGCATCGCCCCCCAGCAGTTGGCGCGCATCGCGCCACAGACCCGACTGCATGCGATCGGCCAGAAAACCCACCGCCGTCAGGGCCGCCACGGCCAATGCCACCGACACCATCAACAGGCGCAACTCTCCCGCCCGCAGGTCACGCCACAACTGGCGTGCGCCCAGCTTCAAACCATGCATCCAAGACTGATTGTTCATCCCCTGACCATAACCGAGGGGCGAAGGTCTGGCAGGGCTGGGGGCTTGGCCAAAGAAGAACACGCCACAAAAACCAAAAAGCCCGCAGTTGTGGAACTGCGGGCTCTGGATTTGGTGGTGATAGGTGGATTTGAACCACCGACATCAGCATTATGAATGCTGCGCTCTAACCAACTGAGCTATATCACCTGAAACGTTTTGACGTTGTCGTCAAGCCCGAAATTATACACAAAAAACCGTGGCAACCGGGCCGGTTGGCGTAACAATCGACACATGACCGCGCCCACAACCGACCCCGCCCCATCACAGCCACCCACCGACCAAGCCAGCGCTCGGCAAGCCGCCCATGTGATCTGGGCGCATTGGCAATCGGACCAGACTTTGACGGCTCTGCCCGAAGCCTGCCGCCCCATGACAGCCGCCCAAGGCTACGCCGCCCAAGCCCAACTGCCCGTGGTGTCGGGCCGCAAGGTGCTCGGCTGGAAAATCGCCGCCACCAGCTCCAACGGTCAGGCGCACATCAACGTGAGCGGCCCATTGGCCGGTCGCTTGTTGTCTGGCCAGGTGTTTGAAAGCGGTGCCACGGTGCCGTCTGCGGGAAACCGCATGCGCGTGGCCGAGCCGGAATTTGCCTTTGCCATGGCGCAAGACCTGGCACCACAAGCCCTGCCTTATACCCAGCAGCAAGTCATGGCCGCCGTGGCCAGCTTGCATCCGGCCCTTGAAGTGCCTGACTCGAGGCTCGAGCCCTTTACCGCAGCGGGCCAGGCGCAGCTGCTGGCCGACAACGCCTGTGCCCGCCACTTTGTTCTGGGCCCGGCCGCGCCCACTGTCTGGCGCGACCTGGACTTGAGCACCTACCCGGTGCACACGCAGGTCCAACACGGCAGCCAACTGAAGTACACCCGTGAAGGCACAGGCGGCAACGTGCTGGGCGACCCGCGCATCGCCCTCACCTGGCTCGCCAACCAGCTGTCGAGCCTGGGTATCACGCTCCAAAAGGGCCAAGTGGTGACCACCGGCACTTGCATGGTGCCGCTTGAACTGGAGCCCGGTCACAGCGCCAGCGCCGACTTTGGCCCGCTGGGCCGTGTTGAGATGATTTTTTCGGAGACTTGAACCATGACAAAAACCCTTCTGGCCCTGATCGGCACCGGTGGCACCATCGCAGGCGCGGCCAGCGCTGCCTCGGTCAGCACCGATTACAAACCTGCCAGCCTGAGCCTGGCCGCCGTGGTCGACACGGTGCCAGAGCTGCGCCAGCGCTACGACATCGACGTCACCCAGCCCATGCAGCTGGCCAGCTACGACGTGCGGCCGGAGAACTGGCTCGATCTGCATGCCGCCGTGATGCAAGCCGTGAACAACCCCAACGTGGCGGGCATCGTGGTCACTCACGGCACCGACACCCTCGAAGAAACCGCCACCTTTTTGCACCTGAGCGTGGACACCGACAAGCCCATCGTGGTGGTGGGGGCCATGCGCCCGGCCACCGCCTATTCGGCCGATGGCCCGGCCAATTTGCTCGACGCCTGCAGCGTGGCCGCCTGCCCCGGTGCACGGGGGCGCGGCACCTTGGTGGTGATGAACGGGCGCATCCATTCGGGTCTGTGGGTGGGCAAACGCCATGTGAGCAGTGTCGAGGCCTTTGACAGCCCACTGGCAGGCGCCGTGGGCGAGGTGGCCGATCAAGCGGTGCAGTGGTTCCGCGCCGCCGGGCGTGCCCCGACTGTGGCTTGGCAAACCCCCACAGCCTGGCCCAGGGTGGACATCGCCGTGGCTTATGCCGGGGTGGACGAAACCGCGATGCGCGCCTTTGTGGCCGCCGGCGCACGGGGCATCGTGCATGCCGGTCTGGGCAATGCCAACACGCCAACGGCCTACCGCGCTTTCATCCAGTCATTGCCCGCGCAAGGGGTGCTGGTGGCGCGTTGCGCCCGCTTCATCACCGGCAGCGTGACACGGGCCAGCGTCTACGCCGATGCCCAGCACGGCATCCTGACCGCAGGCCCCCTGCCGCCGCACAAGGTGCGCATCGTCATGCTGCTGGGCCTGGCGCACGGCATGGACGGGCCCGCGATTCAGGCCTGGATCGACCGGATTTTGTTGGCCGGCTAAACGCCCGATTCAGCGGGGCCGCTGACTGAAATACAGCACCGTGCCGCTGATGCTGGCCATGACCATGAGGCCCACAAAACCGGCGCGGTAGGTGCCAAACAAACCCGACAAAGCCCCGAACATGGGAGGCCCCACCACCACGCCCAAAAACGTGAAGGCCAGCGTACCGCCTGTGGCCATGCTGGCCATCCCGGGTGGCGCTCGGCGGGCCACTTCGGCCAGGTAAACACCGTTCCAGCCGATGGCCGAGGCCCCAAAGGCCACCAAGATGGCGATCACCAAGGCCTGTGGCGTGTCGGTGGTCAAAAAGGCCGAGGCCAAGGCACCCAAAGCCATCATGCTGGCCAACAGCAACAACATGCGCCGCGCGCCCAACCAACGGTCGGCCACATAGCCCCAGACCACACGCCCGCCAATGCCGCCCAACTGCGTGACCGACAAAGCCAGCCCCGCCGCCACCAGGCCGTAAGACAAATCGTCGTGCAAAAAGGTCACCAAATACGTGGTGAGCGACAGCTGCACCATGGAAAACATGAACGAGCAAGACGCCATGGTGAGCAATGCCCGATGCGCCAGCACCAGACGAATGGGCTCGATCAAACTGCCCCAGCGGATGCGGGTGTCCGGTTGGCGGTCGCTGTCGAGTTCGGCCCGCAGGCTTTGCGACACCCAGGCGCACAGCAGGCACACCGCAGCCACCGCCACCAAACTCAGTTGCCAATTGCCCAGCAGCGCCAGAGGCGGTACCACCGCGCCTGCCAGCATGCTGCCCAAGGGCACGCCGGTTTGTTTGATGGAAAACACCAGCGACATCTGGTGCTTGGGTGTGGTGCGGGCCAGCAGGTGCGAGCTGGCCGGTGTGATCGGCCCATAACCGAGCCCAATCAACACCGCGCCCAGCACCATGGAAGGCAGCCAGGGCACGGCGCACAAAAGCAATCCCAAGGCACACAAGACCAGGCCCCACTGACTCACGCGGATCGCCCCCATGCGGGCGACCGTGGCACCGCCCATCAAGGTGGCCACCATGGCCCCGGCATAAGTCACCGACACGTACAAGCCCACCAAGGCGGGCGAGACCTGCAAAGTCTGCGCCACCACGGGGGCCACCACGGGCAGGCTCAGCAAGGCCATGGCGACCATGGCCTGGATCACCAGGGTCAGCAGCAAGGGCCACCAGTTGCTCATCGATTCATCTCCCGTACAGGCGAGAGGGACCTGACAAGGCCCCGGCGTTCCCATGGACCATCAATTGGCTTTGACGCCCGCCTTGACCAACAAACTGCCCAAGGTGTCGATCTCGTTTTTGAGATGGGCCCGCAAGGCTTCTGGCCGAGCGAGCTCCACGCCCACGGCCGAAATGCCCATGGCCTCCAGGCGCTGACGCACCTCCGGGTCGGTCACCGACTTTTGCAAGGCAGCGGTCAACTGCTCGAGCACCGGCTTGGGCGTGCCCTTGGGGGCATACAGGCCAAAGGAGATGTTGATGTCAAAGCCTTCCACACCGGCATCGGAGATGGCGGGCACTTCAGGCAGTTGGGGCAAACGGGCTTTGCCCGCCGAGGCATAAGCCTTGATCTTGCCGCCCTTGACCGAGGGCACCGTGCCCGAGGTTTGGTCACACAAAATGTCCACCTGACCGCCCATCAGGTCGGTCAAGGCCGGGCCCGTGCCCTTGTAGGGAATTTCATTGAGCTTGACGTTCAAGGCGTTCATCATCATCAAACCGCACAGGTGCGAAGCCGACCCCACGCCCGCATGCGCGAGGCTGACTTTGTTGCCATTGGCTTTCACGTAAGCCACAAACTCGTTCAGGTTTTTGGCAGGGAATTCGTTGCGCGCCACGATCACCATGGGGCCGCTGGTGGCCCGGCCAATCGGCTCAAAATCGTCCACCGGGTGGTAGGGCAGGCTTTTGTACATGGCCACGTTGGTCGCGTGGCTGACGTGGATCATCAGCAAGGTGTAACCATCGGCTTTGGCGCGGGCCACTTTGGCCGTGCCAATCGAACCCGAGGCCCCTGCCGTGTTGTCTACCACGATCTGTTGACCCAAGTGCTTTTGCATGGCCCCGGCAAACAAGCGCGTGATGGTGTCACCCGGGCCGCCTGCGGCGTAGGGCATGACCATGGTGATGGCGCGGTTGGGAAAGTCTTGCGCAACAGCCTGAAAGGCGGTTGCGGCCAGCAACAGGGCCAAGCCTGTGCGGATGAAACGAATGGGCATGGAAGTCTCCTGTTTTATGAACGCCGCAGTGTGACCGATCAGGCCAACAAGCGCTGGCGAATCTCCAGAGGACTCAGCACCTCAAGGGGTTCAGCCCCCCCGCCCGGAATGCCCACTTGCGTGGCGTTCAGCAGCATGGACACCATCACGTAGGTGCCCGACAAGACCGTCAGGTCCACCACCGCTTGCTCGCCCATGCGGGCCACGGCTTCTTGCCATAAAGCATCGGGCACGCGGTGGTTGAGCGAAAGCTGAATGCAAAAGTCATACACCAGGCGTTCGTCCTCTTGCATGCTGCTGGGCCGACGGCATTGCTGCAAGTCGCGCATCACCGCATCCGACAAACCCGCCTTGCGCGCAATGGGTTCGTGCGCCCACCACTCGAATTGCGCGTTGGAAATGCGCGCCTGGATCAGGATGGCCAACTCGTTGAGGCGTTTGTTGACCGAGGTCTTGAACCGCAGGTAGTCCAGAAAATCAAAGGCACGGCGCGCCATGTCGGGGCTGCGCAACAGCGCGTTGTAAGGGCCGCCCAATGCGGCGCTGGACACCTTGAGGATGTCGTCTGCCAAAGGCCGCACCTCGGCAGGCAATTCGTCGTAACGGATCTGGGCGAATCGTTCGGTCATAAAGCGTTCCTGCAAAAATTGGGGGATAAACCAGCGCCAGAGCGCCGCGCGAACGTAACAACAAAGCACAAGCCTTTGAGTCACCCACATGACTGGCGCGACCAGCCTATTGGGACGGGACTGGGCGACACTTGCAGTGGCTTGGTCCTTTGGCCTTGAATGCTTGGCCAGCCCCCCCTCACTTCACCCTCTTTGAATGGAACGCTCTCATGCTGAAATTTTTCTTCAACGCCGCGCCCAACCCCATGAAGATCGCCTTGCTGCTCGAAGAGTTGGGCCTGCCTTTTGAAGCCATGCCGGTGGACACGCGCAAGGGCGAACAATTTGCACCCGCCTTTTTGGCCGTGAACCCCAATGCCAAAGTGCCCGCCATCGTGGATGGCGATGTGACCGTGTTCGACAGCAACGCCATCTTGCTGTACCTGGCCGACCGTGAACAAAAGTTTGTACCGGGCATGGCCCAAGCCAAAGAGCGCGGCGCGGCCCTGTCCTGGTTGCTGTTCATCGCCAGCGGCATCGGTCCATTTTCTGGCCAGTCGGTGCACTTTCGCCACGCCGCTCCTGAGCCCAAAGAGTACGCCCTGAACCGCTACGACTTCGAAGCGCACCGCCACTGGAGCGTGCTGGAAAAGCACTTGGCGCAAAACACTTACATGCTGGGCGAGGACTACAGCATCGTCGACATGGCGCTGTGGGGTTGGGCCCGCATGCTGCCTTATGTGTTGGGCACGGGCGAAGCCACCTGGACACAATACCCCCACATCAAACGCCTGCTGGATATGGTCAACGCCCGCCCGGCCGCGCAACGCGCCGAAGCCTTCAAGGCGAAATACACCTTCAAGACCGAGATGGACGCAGACGCCAAGAAGTTCATGTTCCCGCAAAACGAGCGGCTCAAACAGGGCTGAATTCAGCGCCTCACCACACACGCCTCAGGGCTCATGATCACCACTCTGTGTGTGCGGTGATCATGACCTTTCAGCGGCGGAACCAGCGCATGGACAAGCCCAGCGCCAGCAACGCCAAAACTCCCGCCAGTGCCGCCAACAAAGCGGTGATTTCGGTGTCGCGCCGCTCCAGCGTGAACTTGGATGACAGGTGCTGGTAAATCGTGGCCAGGTCGCTGGCGTTGGTGGCCCTGAAAAACTCGGCGCCGGTGGCCTCGGCCACTTTTTGCAAAGCCTCTTCATCGACCCTGGCGTAAAAAGAAAAACCTTCAAAGCCCGGAATAAAACCATTCGGCGTCCCAAAGGCCACGGTGTAGACACGCACCCCTTTAGAAGCCGCCCACTTGGCCACCTCGACCGGATCGGGCCCGGTCGTGCGGCGACCATCGGACAACAAGATCACCGCCCCCGCCGTGTAAGAGCCCACAGGCACGGGCTTGGCAGGCTCTGCGGTCCCGGGGGCAGCACGCTGGTCCAGCGAACGCCCCGCCGGCCCACCGCCTTGCGTCACCAAGCTGCCCGACTTGAACTCGGCACCGTACAAGACGGACTCCAGGTCAATGGCCGATTCGGGCAACAAGGTGTTCAGGGCCACCAGCAAGCCACTGCCGGTGGCCGTGCCGCGCTGCAGTTGAAAACCATCAATCGCTGCCAGCAACTCGTCTTTCTGGTCTGTCACGCCTTGGACCAGTTGCGCGTTGCCCGCAAAAGACACCACGGCCACGCGCACATGGCGTGGCAGTTCTTGCAAAAAAGATTTGGCCGCCTGCTGGGCCGCAACGATGCGGCTGGGCGGCACGTCTTCGGCCAGCATGCTGCGCGATACATCCATGGCCAACACCAGGGTCAGGTAGTCGGCAGGCAAAGAAATCCGGGCACTGGGCCTGGCGGTCCCGAGCAACACCAGAGTCAGGGCGCACAACAGCAAAGCGGGGGGAATGTGCCTGCGAATCCGGTGCCCCGGCCCCAAAGCCGGCCGGATCAGGTCCAAGCTGGAATAACGCACCACTTCGGTGCGCTTGCGGCGCAAAGCCCGGATGTACCCCACCACCAACAGGGGGATCAACAGCAATAGCCAAAGCAGCTCGGGCCAGATAAAGTGCATGTTGTGTGGCGTGCTATGAAGTCTGGCCACTGTATCACCGAAGGCTCCAACAACGATGAAACGCGCCGCGCTCTACAGCCGAAAGCCCTCTGCACAAGGGGCTGTCAGACGGCCTGCTGCAGCGGCAATACCGGCTGTTGAACATCCGCCAGTGAAGGCTTCACACAACGCCATCCCCATCACCCAGCGCCTGCCGCTTTGGGCCGCTTTGCTGCTGTGCGCCGTGCTCACCGCCACGCTCACTTGGGCCCTGACCCGGCAGGTTGGTGCACCCCAGCGGCTGACCCAGGACGACATCAACGCGGCGGTGCTGCACACTCTGAACACCCAGGAACTGCCTTCGCGTGCCGCGCGTGCCGCACAGCTGATCGCGCCTTCGGTGGTGCGTGTTCACACCCAAGACGAAGACAAGAAAAACCCCAAAGGCGAGATGCAAAACACCGGCGTGGGCTCCGGCGTGGTGATCTCGGAAGAAGGCGTCATCTTGACCAACTTGCATGTGGTGCAAGGTGCCAAACGCATCATGGTGACGTTTGCCGATGGCACGGAATCGCAAGCGCTGGTGATCGGCGTGCAACCCGAAAACGATCTGGCCGTGATCAAGGCCAAGCGCCTGCCCGACGACCTGCAGCCCGCCACGCTGGGCAGCAGCCAGAACCTGCAGCCGGGTGACGAGGTGGTGGCGGTCGGTTTTCCGTTTGGCATCGGACCCTCGGTCTCGGCCGGTGTGGTCTCGGGCCTGAACCGGTCCTTCGGCTCTGAAGATAAAACCATGATGCGCGGCCTGATCCAGGCCGATGCCGCCGCCAACCCCGGCAACTCGGGCGGGCCGCTCATCAACATGGCGGGCGAAGTGGTGGGCATCGTGACCGCCATCCTCAACCCCACCTCGGCCCGCACCTTCATTGGCATTGTGTTTGCCGCCACCATTGAAAGCGCGGGCGGTGGCATGGGCATGTCGCCGTTTTGATTTTTGATGACCCAGCAATCTTGAAAGGCTTTGTGCATGAACCCCTCTGAATTGGCATGGAACCAGGGCCAGGCGCCCCAAAGCGCCACTGTCAACGCTGCCGTCAACGCCGCGCTGATGGAGCGCGTGCTCTACGAAGTCAAACGCGTGGTGGTGGGGCAAGACGCTTTCCTCGAACGCATCCTGGTGGCCATCCTGGCGCAAGGCCATTTGCTGATTGAGGGCGTGCCGGGGCTGGCCAAAACCCTCACGGTCAACACGCTGGCAAAAACCGTGAGTGGCAGCTTCAAGCGTATCCAGTTCACACCCGACTTGCTGCCTGCCGACTTGGTGGGCACCCGCATTTACAACCAAAAAATCAGCGAATTCAGCACCGTGCTGGGGCCGGTGTTTGCCAACTTGCTGCTGGCCGACGAAATCAACCGGGCACCCGCCAAAGTGCAAAGCGCCTTGCTCGAAGTCATGCAAGAGCGGCAAGTCACCATCGCAGGCGAAACCCATGCGGTGCCCCGGCCCTTTTTGGTGATGGCCACGCAAAACCCGATCGAGACCGAGGGCACTTATCCGCTGCCCGAAGCGCAGGTGGACCGCTTCATGATGAAGGTGCTGGTGGGCTACCCCACCGAGGAAGAAGAATTCGTGATCGTGCAGCGCGTGACCGGCATACCCGCCACCGCAGCGGCCGTGGCCGACACGGTGCAGCTGCTGGCGCTGCAGGCGCAATGCCGCCAGGGCTATGTCGACCCGGCCCTGGTGCAGTACGCGGTGAAGCTGGTGGCCGCGACGCGCGACCCGGTGCGCTGCGGCCTGCCTGAACTGGCACCCTATTTGACCTTTGGAGCCAGCCCCCGCGCCACCATCGCCCTGATCGAAGGCGCACGGGCGCTGGCCTTTTTGCGCGGTCGCCCCTACGCCTTGCCACAAGACCTGATCGACCTGGTGCCCGATGTGCTGCGCCACCGTTTGGTGCTGTCGTATGAGGCCTTGTCAGAAGGCATGACGGCCGATGCGCTGATCCTGAAAATCCTGCAAGCCGTCCCCGCACCGAGTCAACCCCTGGACCGCCATGTTCAGCTGGCTGCGCAAGAAGCGAACTGAGGCCACAGCTGCCGCTGGCAGGGGCCAACCCCAGGCCGCGGCGTCTGGTGTGCCCGGCGCAGACACGCCATGGCCCAACGCAGCGCAATGGTTGCAAAGGCTGGAATGGACCGTGCTCAAACGGCTCGACGGTCAATTGCAAGGCGACTACCGCAGCCTGTTTCGCGGCAGCGGCCTGGTGTTGGCTGATTTACGCGAATACCAGGCGCACGACGACGTGCGCCACATCGACTGGAACGTGACCGCCCGCATGCAGACCCCGTATGTGCGCGAACACCAAGAAGACCGCGAAATCGCCGCCTGGTTTGTGGTCGACCTTTCTGCATCGGTGGCTTTTGGCTCGGGCAAAACCAGCAAACGCCAGCTGGCCTGCAGCGTCGTGACGGTGTTGTCCAAGATGCTGTCACAGCACGGCAACCGCGTGGGCCTGATGCTGTTCACCGGACAAGACCGTGCCCACAGCGTGGTGCCCGCACGCCCTGGCAGGCGGCATTTGCTCCACATCGTCCACCAGATGCTGCAGGCGGGCCAAACCCAACGCCCAAGCCATGCCCAGGCCGTGCAAACCAGCGCGCTGGGTCCATGGCTGGCGCAGGCCCAATCGGTGCTCAAGCGCCGCTCGGCGGTGTTTGTGGTGTCCGACTTCATCAGCCAGCCCGGCTGGGAAAAAAACCTGGCCCAGTTGGCCAGGCGTCATGAAGTGGTGGCGGTGCGCCTGCGCGACCCACTGGAGATGGCCTGGCCCGACAACACCGGCATGCTGCTGGTGCAAGACGCCGAGTCGGGCGAGCAACTGCTGGTCGACGGGAACGATGCAGCGTTCCGCCAGCGTTTTGCTCAGCAGGCCCAGGACCGTGAAGCGGCTTTGCTGGAGAGCCTTTCCCAAGCCGGTGTGGACTGCTTGGAGCTGAACACCGACGAAGCAATGGACCAAGCCCTGATGCGTTTTGCGCAGCTGCGCAAACGCGCCAGCCAGTTGAGCACCGGTGGCCGTGCAGCCCCTGTTGGCAGCCAGCGGCCCGTTCAAGCTGGAGGTGTTCATGCCTGAATGGCACTCGATACAGTTCGTCTGGCCGCGCCTGCTGTGGCTGCTGGCCAGCTTGCCGTTGTGGCTGGGCCTGTACATCGCCTGGCAGCGCCGTGGCGTTCAACGGGCATGGCCCTCGGCCAGCATGAACACCGGCGCGACCCACATCGGCTTCACGCGACACGTCCCGGCGCTGCTGGTGCTGCTGGGTCTGGCTGGCTTGCTGGTGGCGATTGCCAGGCCTCAGGCCATCTTGCTCTTGCCCAGCCGCATCGATACCGTGATGCTGGCCATCGACAGCTCGGGCAGCATGCGCGCCACCGATGTGCAACCCAGCCGCATCGAAGCGGCTCAGGCCGCTGCCAAAAGCTTTGTGCTGGGCCAGCCTGGCCAGGTCAAATTGGGCGTGGTCAGCGTGGCGGGGGCGGCTGCGCTGGTGCAAGCACCTACCGACCAGCGCGATCTGGTCATTCAGGCCATCGAGCAGCTGAGTCTGCAGCCGGGCTCGGCTCTGGGCAGCGGCATCGTGATTGCGCTGCACGCCATGCTGCCCGGCTCGGGCCTGGACGTGCGCGGACTGATCGAGGGCGAGACCAGCCCCCAGCCCGCAAGCGGTGCGCCCCTGGGTGGAGCAACACCTGCACCTGCAGATACCGCAAGTCCATCGGGCGCAGCTCCCCGCAAGCCGGTCAGCCTGCCCAAAGTGCCACCCGGCTCCAACACGGCAGCGGCCATCGTGCTGCTCAGCGATGGCCAAAGCAATGTGGGACCGGACGCCGTCAAGATGGCCCAAGTGGCCGCCGACCTGGGGGTGCGTGTCTACACCGTGGGGGTGGGCACGGCGCAAGGCACGGTGCTCAAAGCCCAGGGCATGCAAATGCGGGTCAAGCTGGACGAGGCCAGCCTGAAAAAAATCGCCGAGATCACCAAGGCTGAATACTTCAGCGCCGACAACCGCCAGGAACTGCTGCAGATTTACCAATCGCTCAGCAGCAAGATCGTGCTCAAAAAGCACCGCCGCACCGAGGTCTCTGCCTTGTGCGCCTTGCTGGGCATGCTGCTGCTGACTTGGGGCAGCGCCTGGGCCTGGTGGCGGCATGGGCGGATCATTTGAGCCCAACCATGTCGCTCATTCCTGCGAAAAAGCCCTCTCACAAGGTTTAAAGTTCAGGCATGAATCTCACGGGTGGATGGCATTGGCATTGGCGCGCATGGCGATCACAAACGCGATGGGCACCTGCGTCCGCTCAGATCGCCCATTGGTTGCTGGCGCAGTCCATGCCGCGCCAACAGTTGGTTTTGCTGGGGGGTAGTGCGGGCTGGATGCTGCCCACCACCTGGTTGGCGCAATTTGACGAGGTGCACGCCTGGGACATCGACCCATTGGCCGCACCCCTTTTTCGCTGGCGTCACGGTCGGCACTTGCAAAGCCAGGGCACACGCTTGCACCTGCACACAGGCGATGGCTTGGCCCATTTGAGCGAATGCACACGGGACATGCCCAAGGCCTTTTTCTGGTTCGACAACCTGCTGGGGCAATTGCGGTTCACCAACGAACCCCTGGATGCGGTCAGCCGCCGTTTGCAGACACTGCAAAAAACCTTGAAGCATGTCGCTTGGGGCAGCGTGCACGACCGCATGTCAGGCCGGATCTTGCCGAGCAGCCTCATGCCTGTGCCTCGCCCCGGCTTGGCGGGAGTGGCCATGGAGACAGCCGAAGGACAAGCCTGGCTGCAACAGCTCGGGGCCATCAGCCCCTGGCTGGACCACCTGACCGAAAACGTTTTGCCTCCGGGCACTCTGGTGCAACACACCGCCTGGCCGTTCAAGCCAGGTTATGCGCACTGGCTTGAAATGGGCTGGTGTCCACCCCGGGCCTGAAGCCTCAGACGATCTGCGCGCTCAGCTGGGGAAAACCATCAACGTGCATCGCCATCACATCACCACGCACCACCGGCCCCAGGTTTTCGGGAGTGCCGGAATCAAGGTCTTGTGCGAAGGTCCAGCGACCAATACTGCCCCACCAGATCGACGCCAAAAGAGTGGTGCTGCTCTTCAGACACCAACACGAACCCGGCCTCTTGGTAAATGCGGCGGGCTGCATGCAGGATGTCATTGGTCCACAAGGTGAGCTTTTGGTAGCCCTTGGCTTGCGCAAAGGCGATGCATTCTTGCGTCAAGCGCCGACCCAAGCCTGTGCCACGCGCATCGGGCTCCACGTACAGCAAGCGCAGCTTGGCCTCTTGCTCGGACACCTTGACCAGAAACACCGAGCCCAGCACCTGGCCATCGCGTTCGGCAATCCAGGCGTTCTCCCAAGCAGGATCCAAGTTCTTCACAAACTGCGCCGCGATCTCGGCCACCAAGGCCTCGAAGCTGCCGTCCCAGCCGTATTCTTGCGCGTACAAGATGCCCTGTCGGTGCGCCACCCAGCCGATGTCGCCCACTTGCAGGCCACGCAAAACAATGCTGTGCGTCATGCCTTCGTGCCGCTTTCATAACGCTGCCCCAGCGCCAACAATTGCGGTGTTTCAATGACCGCGTTCAGGCCATCAAAATCCAGCATTTGGTCTTGCCAGGGCCTCGTGGTCTGGTGCGTGTGCAAGCTGGCGTAATAGCCTTGCAGCGTGTGCAACACGGCCCGCGCCGTGCCGCCGGGGAAGATCACGATTTTGAAGCCCCGCTCGCCCAGCTCGGCCGCACTTTGCACCGGCGTTTTGCCACCCTCGACCATGTTGGCCAGCAGGGGTACGCGGTTTGCAAACTGCGCGCAGGCGCGGTTCATCTGCTCGTCCGAGCGCAAAGCTTCGATGAACAAGGCATCCACGCCACATTCCAGATAGCGCTCGGCGCGCTCCAGCGCGGCGTCAAGGCCTTCCACGGCCACCGCATCGGTGCGGGCCAGGATCAAGGTGTTTTTGTCATGGCGTGCATCGAGTGCGGCGCGCAGCTTGCCCTGCATCTCGGCCACCGGCACCACGCCTTTGCCGTCCAAGTGGCCGCAGCGTTTGGGGAAAGTCTGGTCTTCGATCTGTATCATCGCGGCCCCGGCGCGCTCGAAGTCGCGCACCGTGCGCTGGGTGTTGAGCGCATTGCCAAAGCCGGTGTCGGCGTCCACGATGACGGGGATGTTCACCCGGTCGGTGATATGCGCTAAGGTCTGCGTGACTTCGGTGGCCGTCGTCAGGCCGATGTCGGATCGACCCAGTCGTGTGTAGGCAATCGAAGCACCCGACAAATACAGCGCTTCAAAACCCGCCTGCTGGGCCACCAGCGCGGTGAGTGCGTCGTACACACCGGGCGCCAACAGGGCCTGCGGTTGTTGCAGGCGCTGGGCCAAATTGGCTTTCTGACTCATGGCGTGTCCTTCAAAAGTTGTTGTGCGGTGTGCGCCGCCATGTGGCCGCCCGCGATGGCGCTGAGCAAACCGTTGCCCGACAGATAACCCCAGACTTCTTGGCCCGACACACCCCGCGCCGCGCCGCCAGCGGCCAGCAAATTGGGCAAAGGCGTGCCGTCTTGGCGCAGGACGCGGGCTTGCGCGTCGATGTCCAAACCGCCCTGGGTGTGGAACAAGGCACCGGTGACTTTGATGGCATGGAAAGGGGCTTGCAGAGCGCGCTTGAACGTGCGTCCGGTGGCCGTGTCGGTGCCGGGCTGCACTGCGCTCAAAGTGGCGTGCAAGTCATCTGGGGGGCAGCCAATCAGCTGCGCCAGTCCATTCGCATCTTCGGCATGCTGCACCGCGCCTGCGCCTTGCGCAGACACAAAGTCCGGAAACGCTTGCGCAAAGGCCAGCAGCGCATCGTCAAACACGTTCCAGGCCGCACCACCGGGCTGCGCCAGCACATGCACCGCTGCCTCGGAATAGCCCTGGGTTTCGTCATGAAAACGCTGGCCTTGGGCGTTGATCTGCACGCCGCCTTCCATCATCACCGCCCACGAAATCAAAGCGCCTTGTGGCACCGCCCAGGAGCCATGACCCTGGTAGGCGCCCAAGTCGGCCAGGCGTGCGCCCAGCTGTTGGCCCCAGGCGATCGCGCTGCCGTCGTTGCCCACATGGCCTGCATAAGTGGCCTCGGCCATGTCGGGCAGCATCTCTTTCACCATGGCCGTGGCCCCGCCAAAACCGTTACACGCCAGCAGCACCACATCGCAGCGGATGCGCTCGGTCTGGCCGTCGGGCCGCACAAAACCCACGCCGTGGATGCGCTGCGCATCGTCGGCCCACAGCTCGGTCACTTGCGCTTGTGTGAGCACCACCACGCCTGCGGCGTCGGCTGCGGCTTGCAGGCGGCTCATCAGACCGGCACCGGTTTTTTCGGGCACGGCGTGCATGCGGTGGGCGCTGTGGCCGGGGTACAAAAAGTTGTCCAGAACCTGCCAGGGCAGGCCGTAGTGTTGGGCCAGCGCATCCATGGCGGGGCCGATGTGTTGGGCGTAGGCCTGCACCAAATGCGGCGCGGCCTGACCGTGGGCCTTGGCTTGAATGTCAGCAGCAAACTGCGCCACGCTGTCGGTGATGCCTTGTGCCTGTTGCGCCTGCGTGCAAGGTGCTGGGATGAAGCCCGAAGACAAAGCCGTGGAACCTGCAGCAAAGGCATCACGCTCCAGCACCACACAATCCACGCCCAAACGGTGCAAGGCCAGCGCTGCTGTGAGCCCACACGCACCAGCGCCCACGATCACCACCGGTGTGTGATCGTCAGCTTGCAGTTCAACGACCGGTCGAACTTGCGGCAAGGGCGCGTTCATGGTGTCAGCCCAGTTGTTTCAAAAAAGTGGCGCTGTCCATGACCTCGGCGATCGAGCCCATGTCGGCCAGCGCGGCCTGGTGCGCGGCTTCGCTGAAGGCGGCGCAACCGTCGGACAAGACAATGACGTGGTAGTCGCGCACATGCGCATCGCGCACCGTGCTGGCCACGCCACCGTTGGTCACGATGCCACACACCACCAGCGTGTCGATGCCCGATTTTTTCAGCACCCAGTCGAGTTGCGTGTTGAAGAAGGCCGAATACGCCACCTTGAACACCGACACATCAACCAGCGGGGCCAAGACATCCACATTGGCCTGCCCCCGGCTGCCCGGCGCAAAGTCGCCCTTGCGCAAAAACGGGCGGCGCTCTTTCAGGTGCGCCGAGATCATGGGCTCGCCCTGCGCATCGGGCCACAGGGTGAACAAGCTGGCCGTGACCAAGCCGCCATGGGCCTTGATGGCACGCGCCACCGGGGCCATGCGCTCGGGCAGTTTGACAGCTTCAGAGCTCAGGGTGTTGCCCCGGGCATAGGCCCCGTCAGGCGCCAGAAAATCGTTTTGCAGGTCGACGATGACCATGCCCAATTTCGCGTTCTTCAAGTTCATGCTGTGCGCTCCACCAACAAGTTGCCCAATGTGTCGACCCGTCCTTCAAAGCCCGGCTCTAGCCACACGGTGGTGTCGGGTTGCTCCAAAATCGCGGGGCCTTGCACCACGGTGCCCACGGGCAGACTCAGGCGCTCGTAGCGCTGGGCCGTCCACCATTGGCCCTGGTGGTACACCTGCTGCTCGCCCACCGGGGTGGTGCTGCCTTCGCCTTGCGGGGCCAGCACCGCCAAGTCGAACTTGGGACGACGCCCGATGCGCGCATAGCGCAGGTTCATCACGCGGATCACCGGGCCTTGCAGAACACGGCCAAAGGCGTGCTGGTAGGCCGTTTTAAACGCCGCCAACAATCCGGCGGCATTCAACGCTTCACGCTTCACGGGCACTTGCAGCGTGTGGGTCTGGCCCATGTACAGCATGTCAAAGCTGATGACTTCATCGACCCGCACAAAGTTCACACCCGCAGAATCCAAACGCACCTGGCAAGCCTCGGCCAATGTGTCCAAGCGCTGCAACAAAGCAGGCCAGGCCACGTCGACCAAAGCCACGTTCAGGGTTTGCACCGCGTCGTGGCGCATGTCGGCCATCACACAGCCCAGCGCCGATGTCACGCCCGGGTAACGCGGCACGATGCCGGTGGTCACGCCCACCTCGCGCATCATGGCGCACACATGCAGGCCACCACCGCCACCAAAGGGCATGTAGGCAAACTGGCGCGGATCGTGCCCCCGCTCGATCGACACCACGCGGATCGCGCCGGCCATGCGGGCATTGGCGACTGTCAAGATCGCTTCGGCCGCGGCCATCGCCGTCAAGCCCAAAGGCTCGGCCACATGCTGGGTGATGGCTTGCTCGGACAAACCGGCATTCAGCGCCTGCAACAAGCCGCCGCCCAAAGGCCGGTCGGCCGCGATGCGGCCCAGCAGCACATTGGCATCGGTCACCGTGGGGCGGGTGTTGCCGCGCCCATAACAGGCCGGGCCGGGAATGCTGCCGGCCGACTCGGGACCGACTTGCAACATGCCACCCGCATCGACCGAGGCGATCGAGCCGCCCCCGGCACCGATGGTCTCGATCTGGATCATGGGCGAGCGCACCACCAGGCCAAATTCGATGGACGTTTGTGCGGCCAGCGCCGCCTCGCCACCGGCCACCAGCGACACGTCAAACGAGGTGCCACCGATGTCACCGGTGATAACGTTTTCAAAGCCCGAAGCGCGGGCGATTTCGGCACAAGCCATCACGCCCGCCGCGGGGCCTGACAGCGCGGTGCGCACCGGCACATCGCAAGCGGTCTGGCGTGACATCACGCCGCCGTTGCTTTGCACGATCAGCAATTCGCCGCCAAAACCTTGGGCACGCAAATCGCCATCGAGCCGCTGCAAATAGCCGCCCACCACGGGCTGCAAAGCCGCGTTGAGGGTGGCCGTCGAGCAACGCTCGAATTCACGGATTTCAGGCAGCACTTCGCTGGCCGCCGTGACATAGCTGTTGGGCCAGATTTCGCGCACAGCGGCCACAGCGGCTTGTTCGTTGCCGGGGTTGGCATAGGCGTGCACAAAGAACACACACACGGCCTCGCAGCCTTCGGCCAGCAGGGCGCGGGCTTGTTCGCGCACCTGGTCCAGATTCACGGGTGTGTGCAACTGGCCATCGGCCAACACGCGCTCGTCCACTTCCAAGCGCCAAGCACGCGGCACCACCGGCGTGTAGCTGCCGCGCAGGCCCCAGGTTTGCGGGCGGTCGCGGCGGCGCATCTCCAGCACATCGCGAAAGCCGCGTGTGGTGATGATGCCGGTGCGGGCGATCTTGCGTTCCAGCAAGGCGTTGGTGCCCACGGTGGTGCCGTGCACGATGGTGGCGATGTCTTTGGCACCTTCGGCACCCGTGACCCCGGTCACTTTGGCAATGCCGTTCATGAAACCCCGGGCTTCTTCACCCCGGGTCGAGGGCACTTTCACGATGCGGGCCTGGCCGGTTTTTTCATCCAACACAAACAGGTCGGTGAACGTCCCGCCCACGTCCACGCCCACCACCCAATGCGGCTGATTCACAGACTGCTCGCTCATGCTTGTTCCTTGGTGTAACCGAGTGCGATGTCCTTGGCACGGTCTTGTTCTGACCGGTCTGCCGGGTTGCCCCAGCCGCCACCGCCGGGTGTTTGCAGGCGGACGCGGTCGCCCTTCTTCAACTGGATGCCCAACATTTTGGACACCATGGGCGGGGTCTTCCACTCGCCGTTTTGGCAATACTCAAACACGTTGGGCAAAGCCGGTTGGCCGCCATGAATGCCCTTGGGGGCGGACTTGCCGCGCTCGCCAAAGATGAAAGCCTCGGCGCTGTCTTCGAGCAACTCGATCTCGTAAATCGCACCCAAACCGCCCCGGTGCTGGCCGTCGCCGCCCGAGCCGGGGCGCAAGGCCCACTGGGTGAAGCGCACCGGGTAGGCCGCTTCGAGAATTTCCATTGGGGGAATGGTGGCGGTCGAAATCGGCGCGTTGCCGTGCGACAAACCATCGCCGTCTGAATGGCCGCCGTGCCCGCCGCCAAAGAAGCTGAACATCACCCAGCGCTGGCCTTTGCGTTTGTCATCCGTGCGGTGTCCGGCAATCGACAAGGCGTTGATGGTGCCGTAGGCATGGGCCACCGCCCGCTGCGGATCGGCCAAGGCCGTGGCGCTGAAGATCACGTCGATCATGCGCAAAATGGTTTCGGTGTAGCCGCCCACCGGACGGGGCCGTGAGGCGCTGATGACCAGGCCATCGGGAATCACAAAGTCCACCGCGTCGAGCACGCCTGCGTTGGCCGGCACATCGGGGAACACATGCTTCAAGGCCACATAACAAGCCGCCACGGCTGTGGCACGCGAGATGTTCACCGGGCCTGCACACTGCGCCGAGGTGCGCGAAAAATCCAGCGTCAGGCGATCGCCAGCCACGGTCATGTCGAGCGCAATGGTCAGCAACTCGTCTTTCACGCCGTCGTTGTCCAGCACGTCTTCAAAGCTGTAGCGGCCATCGGGCAAGCTGCCGATGTGCGAGCGCATCAGGCGCACAGCCCGTGTGCGCAGCTCCACCAGGGCCTGCGCCACTTTGGCGTCGCCGTATTCGTCGAGCAGGCCGTCCAGGCGGCGCGCACCCAATTCGAGTGCGGCAAGCTGACCGTT